>DTZQ01000379.1 GCA_012961305.1 Armatimonadota bacterium
CAGTACTGCCCCTTTCTCCCTCTCCCATAATCCAGTCCGAATTCGGTAATTACTCAACCTTCACCCCCTGACCCCCAGTTGGTCAATGGGTTAGTGGGTCAATTGACCTACTGACGCTTCCTCCACCGACCTATTGACCATTTCCCCCCTTAACGCTTTTTCCCGACAAGGGCCGAGCGCTGATGGCTTACAGTTCCACGGTCACACTGGTCAGGGTGCGCTCCACTCCGGCCACGGCTTGGATTTTGTTCACTACGGTTTCACCCAGCGTTTTGAGGTCGTCGGCTTCAGCAACGGCGATGAGGTCGTAAGGGCCGGTTACCGCATCGGCAGCCGTGACCCCGCACACATTGCGCACACCTTGCAGGGCCTGTGCGACCTGACCGGGGGCCGTTTCAATCAAAATGTAGGCTTTAACGGCCACAGCAGTTCACCTCCTTTCCTGAACCGCCGCCTGGACCACGCGGAGCAACTCCTGCAGGGCAGGGTCCTCCGGGGCCAACCGGGCCGCGGCTTCGTATTCCGGCAGGGCGGCTTCAACGCCTTCCAACCGCTGGAGCGCTCGCGCCAGGCGGACATGGGCATAAGCGTCCCGGGGGCGCAAGCGGACGAGTTCCCGATAAGCGGCGACCGCCCCGGCCACGTCGTCCAGTTCCTCGCAGGCCTGGCCCAACCGCTGGTAGAGGGCCGGGTCTTGGGGATTAAAGGCCAAGGCCTGTCGGTAGCGCACTATTGCTCCTCGCCAGTCGCCCTCTCGTTCCCGCTCCCGCGCCGCTTGGGCATAGCGCTGGGCGGCCTGGCGGGCGGCTGGAGTGATGTCCTCCGCCGGCGGCACCCCCCGCTCTTGGACGAACCGTTGCCGGGCCCGCTGGGCGGCAGGGCCCTTGAGGCCGCACTGGAGCGCAGTTTCAAAGGCGTCCGCGGCTGCATCCCTTCGCCCCCGCTCCCACAGGACCACGCCCAGGGCGTAGTGCAGGTCGGGGTGGTTGGGCCACTGGCGAAGCCCCTTTTGCAAAGTTTCTGTCGCCGCTGCCAAAAGGTTTTGACGGTACTGGGCCCAACCCAAACCCAGCCACCCTTCTGCCGTGGGGTGCATTTCCAAGGCCCGGGCAAAGGCCTCTGCTGCTCCCTCGTAGTCTCCGTGCTGCAACAACCACACCCCCAGGTTATAGGGTTCTGTAGGGAAGGGACGCAGCGGTTCCGCGGTGGGTCCGGCTAAGGTTTCCGGCTTTTCAGGTGCGACCTCTGTTTCCTCTGGCGGGGGAGGAGCCGGAGAAGGCAAGGATGGCGGTGGGGGTGGAGGAGCCCAGGGAAGTTCCACTGCCAGTTCCTCTGGAATCAGAGGGCGAACTTCAACTTTGAGGGGCAGTTGGAACCGGCTCAAAAGGTGCCGGGCGCGGGACAGACCCACTTCCGGCCGGCCCTGCTCGTACTGCGCCTGCAGCCAAGCGGCCAGGGCTTCCTGAGAGGGGGAGAGGCCCAAGGTACGGGCGGCCTCCAAATGCCGGGCGGCCTCCAAGAAATGCCCTGGCTCCCAAAGGGCCAAACCCAACAAGTAATGGGTTAAAGGATTGGTGGGCTCCTTCTGCACTGCCTTGCGGAACTGATATTGGGCTCCTACCAAGTTGTCTTCCACGGCCGCCGCCAGGCCCAGCAGGAGCAGGGGTTCGGCGCGGTCGGGTTCCAGACGAAGGGCCTCCTGGGCTTCCTGGCGCGCTTGGGCCAGGCGGCGCAGGGCCAGAAGGCTGTGGGCCAGCGCCAAATGGCCCTCCGCCCGGTCAGGTTCCCGGGCAAGAGCCTGGCGGGCCGCCTCTAAAGCAGCCTCGAAGCGGCCCTGACCACGCAGGGCAGCGCTGAGGTCTAAGTAAGCCTCCGTCCGCTCCGGCTCCCACCGCAGGGCCGCTCGAGCGGTTCTTTCGGCATTTTCGTATTGGCCCAGTTCCAGCAGCCCCTCCGCCAGCCGCCGATAAACAGCCTCGTCCTGCGGGTTGAGAGCCAGCGCCTGACGAAAATGTTCCAGAGCCTTCGCCACGCGGCCTTGCCGCTGAAGGGCCAGCCCCAATCCCTTGTGAGCCTCGGCCTTTAGATGGGTGGCGGTATCTACCTTAGGCAGTCGGGCAATCAGGTCCAGTATCCGACGAAAAGCGGCCTCCGCTTCTCCCGCCCGCCCCTCCCGCAGCAGCCGCTGGGCCTCCCGCCATTGAACCTGTAACAGGGCCAGGGAATCCTGGGCCGGCTGAGGGGCAGCCCGCCCAGTCGGACCTACTAACCTCCCCAGCCCCCAACCGATAAGGGCCCAAATGACAACCTTCCCCAGGCCGTTAAGTTTGCTCCTCATGAGTACCATGGTCCTCAGGCAATCGGAATCCAGAAGCAGGGCTTCTGGTCCAGAAATTCGCCGCTGGCTGGCGGATTCCTTCTGCCCCTCCGGGCGGCGGCAAACCGCTGAGCCAACTCGGCCACGGCGGCCGGCATGTCCTCTGCCCTCACCACCGCACTCACCACTGCGGCTGCATCAGCACCGGCTGCGGCCACCAGGGCGATGTTGTCCCGCGTTATGCCCCCAATGGCCACTACGGGCAGGGGCACCCTCGCCTTTACCTCCGTGATTACTTCCACCCCGAGGGGCAGGGGCAGGCCCGCTTTCGTCTCCGTGGCAAAAATGGGACCCAATCCCAGATAGTCCGCTCCTTGGTGGTAGGCCTGGCGGGCCTGCGCCAGGGACCGGACCGTGCGGCCAATGAGTTTCTCCGGGCCGAGGACCGCCCGGGCTTCCTCTACGGACCAATCTTCCTCCCCCAGGTGCACCCCATCAGCGTCCACTGCCCTGGCCAATTCGACTCGGTCGTTGACGATGAAAACCACCCCCGCGGCGCGACAGCGGGCCTGCAGAATTCGGGCAACGGGCAGCAACTCCGCATCGGAGCGGGTTTTATCCCGCAATTGCAACACCTGCGCTCCACCCGCCAGCGCCGCCGCCGCTATTTCCTCGTGGGTGCGAGGGGTAAGGGTCACCTCCGTAAGGACATACAAACCCCGAATGCGTGCCCGCAATTCTCCGGCCATTTGCCGACTATTGCCTCCTGCCAGGGCGGGGAGGGATGCCTGACAGAATTTGCCAGGTTCCATCTGCTTTTACCATTGGTACGGTCAAAGTTTCCTCCCGGCCGGTGAGGGTCACCACCGCGGTGTCGCCCCGCTCGGTAACGCTTTCCACCTTAAACTCCCCCGCCAAGTAGTGGGGGCCGTAATCCCGCAAGTGACTCTGCATCTGACGTTTCAGGGTGGAAATGATGAACAAACGCTCGGCGCTGGGAAACTCATCCCAGTCTGGATTCTGCTGGCGAGCCCGGTGTTCGTAAGCAAAACACTCCGCGGCGGCGGCCAAGTCTCCCTCCCGCATCGCACGGTCGAACTGTTCAAAGGCCGCTTGGGGAGTTGTAGGAGCAACATCCCGGCGGCCACAGCCCAAGGCCATAGCCGCTAACAGCAATAGCCACAGGACTTTTTGACCCAAGGGGGGGCCGGAGCCTTCTGGGCAGGGGCGGTAAAATGTAGCCAACATGAGACAGCCCTCCTTTAACTAACCTCGCCTGACCTCAACTGCGACCAATCCCCAGTACTTTCCTCCTAAGCCTGCCGTGCCCTGAGGCGTGAATTGATGCAAGGAATTTACATTTTACGTTTTACGCTTTACAAAGGCATGGCCTCGAAAGGGTCCCGCCGGGCGACGTAATAGATGCGGTCAGATTGCTCCGTAGGCCGGTGAAAGGTGTAGGCATCGTACATCGCCAGCAGTTCAAGTTTTGCTGCCCGCAGGGCTTGGCGTACCTCCCTTTGGGTGTAGGCCCGTTCATAGTGTACTTCCCGCAGGGTCTCTGTCTGCTCCTTGTGGTCCACGTAAAAGGTCATGTCCACTCGGCAAATGCGCGTTTGGGGGTTGTACTCGCTGCGCCAATCGTAGCGCACGGGACGTTTAGGGTCCAAATTGCGCTGGGTGAAGAGGTTCATAGCCAGGGCCAACTCCGTATTCAGGTCGAAAATGAACAGCCCCCCGGGCTGCAAGCAGGCGTGGACACCGCACAAGGTCTGTCGCAGGCCCTCCCACTCCAGCAGGTAATTGAGGCTGTCATACAGGCATACGACCAGGTCAAAGTACTCTGGCAGGCGCAATTCTCGCATGTCCTGCTGAAAAAAGGATACCGGTAAGTTCTGCTCCTGGGCTTTGCGAATGGCCTCCTGCAGCATACTGGCCGAGCGGTCCACCCCGGTCACTTGATAGCCCCGGCGGGCGAACTCCAAACCCACATTGCCCGTGCCACAGGCCAAATCCAGCACCCGCCGAGGCCGACCGCCATGCCGCCGGACTAACAATTCCACATAATCCACCCAGGCCCGATAGGGCACCGCCGCCATCAGTTGGTCGTAAATGGGCCCGATTTGGGTGTAGGCCGCTGCCACTTCAGTATCCACCGAACAACTCCCGTTGCCAGGCCAGCAAGTAGCCTCGCTGGGTCATACCCAAAACGGCCTCGAAGGCTTCATCGGCCGTATATCCAGCCCCAATGAGCCGCAGGAGGTCCTGCAGCCGCGTGGGACCAAAACGGTCCAACAGCACTTCCACCATAGATACCGACTGCAGGTAAGCGAGGTAAGCCCTATCCCCCTGATACACGCTGAAGGAAGGTACAGTCAAGCAATCGATGGGCAGGAGGGCCTGTCGTCGATAGGCTCGCTCCAGGTCCAAGCGGTGGGCAGGAAATTGCTGGGCCACCAGCGAGGCCAACCCCTCATCCAACCAGCAGGGCAGGCGGCGGTCGTTAGTGGCAATCCGCAAAGCCACGTGGGTGTACTCGTGCTGAAGGGTCTGGAACAGGGTGGGGGTAGAAGTGCTGTAGGTGAAAATCCGTCCATTGGCTACACAGGCTACCGACCACTCCGGGCGGGGCAACTGCCGCTGCTGATGGTAATACTGATACTCCGCCGCACTTCGGAAAATCAGCACCTCCGTAGGCTCGCCAATGATGAGGCCCAGGCGGTCGCGAATGGTGCGCGCCGCTTCCTCCAAGGTCCGGATAACTATTCCCAGTACCGGCTCGCGGGGATAGTGCTTGATGATAAAGCGGTCCGTGACCAACTTTTCTGGGGGCTCCAAAGCCTCCAGGTCAGGATTTTCGTAGAGGCTCAGGAGCCATTCCCGGGCCGAGGTCCGCTCCTGAGGTGTAGCCTCCACCGAGCGATAGGCCCGCCGCAAGTGTTCCACCGCCCGCCGGTTACGGCCCTGCTGGGCATAGCAGTACCCCAACCACAAGTGCACGGCTGGGTCCTCAGGGGCCAAAGTCAGGGCGAACTCCAACTCCTTCGCCGCTGCTTCCAAGTCGCCCTGTTGGTAATAGGCTCGGCCCAACCAATAGGCCGCCTGCGCCTGCTGGTCCCGCCGAGTGGGTAGGGCCAGGGCCTTCGCCTTGCGGAAAGCAGAGGCCGCCTCCGCAAAGTCGGCCGGGGTATGGGCCTGACGATAGCGGTCAATCCCCTGCCGCAAATACTCCTGCCAATCCTCTGCCCAAACCCCACCTCTCCCCACCAGCAACAGTCCCAACCAAAACCACCAACGAATGGATTTCATGGCTAAACGGGAGCACACAATTGGCACCGGCGGGCTACAAACAGCCGCGGGGGCAGCAGTTTCCTAAACTCCTCAGCAGTAAGTCCCCTTGCCTCCACGCACAGCGCGTTTTCCCCCACCCGCACCGCCGCCGATAGGTCGAACTCATAGGGCGGCCAAGCCCGCTCCCTCATCCTTTGCCCATTGACCACGACCGCAATGACTCCGGAGCAAGCCGGCAGCGCCAACCGCACCTCGCCTTTCACGTGCTCCTCTGATAAAAGAAACGTTTGAGCGCGGGCAATTGTGCCCAAATCGGCCAAATTGTTCACCGGTTGCCATTCCTCGGCCAACTCCACTGGGGCCAGAGGCGGCTCGCCGGGGGCAGTTAGTTCCACCGTGCGCTCGCCCAAGTTGACTACGGCGAACCGGTCGTCCCCGTGGGAACAAACTCCCTCCACCCAAACCTCCTCCGCGCTCACCTGAACCGCCCGCACGTCGAAATTGGCCGCTTCCACCGCCGGCGCCCTGCCCGGCCGCACGGTCAGTAGTTTGGCCTCTCCCGGGGCAAAAGGGAGGGTCAGGAACAGTTTCTTCTCCTCCGGGGTGAACATCAGCACCGGCCGCACCTCACCTGTCTCCGCCTCCCACAGTTCCGGCACTCCTGCTCGCGGAATCTCCATCTCCAGGTGCAGGGCGGTTTCGCCGGTGTGGAGGCAGAAGTAGGCGTCCGTTTCGCCCTCGGTCAAGTGCCACACCAGGACGTCGCTGGCGTCCCCATCGGCACTGGCGAGGCGCAGCGGCGGGGGTAAAAGGCGATGCCAACCTCGTGCCCATCCCCCCCTCACTTGCCCCTTCGCCAGCAACTTGGAGGAGAATTCCCAAACCTCTGGAGAGCGCAATTCCGCCAACCGCGCGAGCGACGGTGCCTTCCTGAAGGGAAGGAAGCCGCCCCAACTCTGGGTATGTCCAGAAGTTATCAGCCGGCTTAGGGGGGGAATCGGCGGCTGCGCGGGGAGAAGGTGGGAAGCATCAAACCGTCGGCTGAACTCCTCTGCGCCCGGCGCACCGGGCACCGGCTCGAGGACCAACACCGCCCCGCCACTTTGCCGGAACCGCTCGATTTGTTTCCCCACCGCTGCGGTTATTATGGTCTCCGGCGGCAAGATGAGCAGTTCGTAACTTTCCGTCCCGTAGCGCAGTTGGCCGGAAACTACGGCTGCTTCCTGCAGGACCTCCTCGGTCAGCACGTCGAAATCGTAGTGGAGCCGGGCCAATTGGCAACTCAACCAGCGCCAGTTGGCCTCAATTTGGCCTGCTTGCTCCTCCCCCCAGTGGGCCCAGAGGGAGCGCAAAGGCCAGAGGACCGCCACCCGCCCGGAATGTCGGCCCGCCCGCAGAAACGCGCTCAGCCGGGCCAGGTAGGTCCGTATCTGTGCTTCCCCGCTTTCCCCTTCGCACCCTTCCATTAGGAGGAACTGGGTCGCTCCTGCAGTCGCCTGCCGGTCAGCCCATCGCTTGACCTCGGCAGCCGTTCGTCCCTTTCCGCCGCACCACACGCGTGGCCATTGTTCCTGATGGGCCAGGGAGGCCGCCACCCGGCCCGGCAGCGAGTCCACCGCCTCCGTCCCGCTGACTGCTGGTTCCGCGAAGCGGTAGGCCAAAGCAGGATGGGCATACCGTTGTACCTGTTCCTCCAGCGAACCGGCTCGCAGGCCCACCGTCAGGGGGAGCCGCCGCTGGGCACACCACTCGGCCAGCGGCTCATACAACCCTTCCTCCAGCAAGGCGGACAGGGTTTCGTAATAGTGCTGCCGCGCCGCCCGACCCTCTGGACTGCCGTTCACCAACCTCGGCAGGGCCGTCCACAGGTCATATCTGTGCTGCCGATAGAAAGCCTGGGGCAGCCGGGAGGACCAGGCCAAGGCCGGCGGCTCGGCTCCCGCCAGCAAATCGGGGGCCTCCACCCACAGGCCGGCCCCGGTCAGCAGTTCGCCCAACTCTTCCACCACCGGCTCCACCACCTGGGTCCACCACTGCTCCACGGCCACCGGGTTCAGCACGTCCAAACGGTCATGCTGGCGCGTGCAGAACAGAAACAGCCGCCCCGGTCGACCTCCCAGCCAGCCCTGCAGTTCCGCGTCGCTGAAGGGGGTAACCACCAGGGCGTCGGACAGGGCCAGCGTTCCCTCCGGCTGTACCGGCACGGCCACGAGGGCTGCAATGTCTCGTTCGCCCTGAGCCTGGGCTGCGCGCAGGGCGGCCACTTCGGAGAAGGTCTCCCAGACCAGCGTGCGCGCGGCCAGAGCCGGCTCCGCCAAGCGCCAATCCTCTTCCCGCAAGTAGGGATACACCCGCCGGCCCGCATTGTGGCAGGCCTCCGCGGCAGCCCGCAGGTCGGCCAGCCATTCCTCGCGGGGACGGACTGCCCAATGCGGGGGCAGGGGCAGCAAAACCCCTCCGCAACCGGCGGCCAGGCGTTCCGCCTGCTGCTGGACGGCGGCTGGCGATTCTGCCCTTTCCCACCGCCACCGGGCCAGGGGGTACGCTTCGGGCGAAGGTTGGCTAAACTCCTCCCGCCGCATGACTTCCGCTCCTAAATCGGGGGACAATACTCGTTCCTTTGAGGCACATTATAGCACATGGGCGGGGAATATGCAAGAGGGGTATGGTCGCAAGGGGTCTTCAAACCAAGGCCTCGCTGCACACGATACGCGGGGTTTCCTCCCCCACCGTCGGCTGCCTGCTCACGGGCACGTCCTTAAGGTTGTAGGCGAAGTAAAGTCGCTTCAATTCCCGAAGCAGCGCCTCCCCCTGTACTCCATTCCGTCGCAACCGGTTCAGTTCCCTCGTCACCGCCACCG
>DTZQ01000380.1 GCA_012961305.1 Armatimonadota bacterium
CCTATCAATACCTGAAGGATGCGGTGCGCTATGCCCTGGGGCTGGAGGGCGTGAGTGCCATCATGATAGGGCCCTACACCGGGGAGCAAGTGCGCCACAACGTACAATTAGTGCAGCAGTATAAGCCACTTTCGGCGGATGAGTACATTAGGCTGAGGGAATACGGAAGGGAATTGGCCAAGAAATTGGGCCCCCGCTACGGCCCAACCTGAGGTGGGGAATTGCTCCGGAGTGCAAAAGCCATCCTTTCGCTGCTGCAGCAGGGCTTCAGCACTCCAAACCGAGGAGGATTACCATGGACCACCAGCGACCTAACATCTTGCTTTTCACTACCGACCAGCAACGGGGTGACCACGTGGGCATCTCTGGCCATCCCGTAGTGGAGACGCCCAATGTGGACGCTTTCGTGAACCGGGGAGCCTATTTCCCCAATGCGTACAGCGAGATACCTTCGACCACCGGGGCGCGTCGGTGTATGTTGGCGGGCCAGGGCAGTTACGTCTGCGGCCTCATCGGGTATGCCGCTGTGGAATGGCACGAGCACAACACCGTGGCCCAGGTGCTGGCCGACCACGGCTATCACTGTATCAACGTCGGTTGGCGCAACCTGCATCCCCGGCGGAAACTCTACGGGTTCCACACCGTCATCCCCCATGACCTGCGCGAGGGGGACGACGACTACTGGGACTGGCTGCGTGAGCAGTTGGGCCCTTACGCGCACGAGCGGGGTCACGGGTGCGATGCCAATGGCTGGCTGGCCCGCCCCTGGCACTTAGAAGAACGATTCCACCCCACCAACTGGACGACCGAGGTGGCCATCGAGCAACTCAGGAAACGGGACCCGACGCGCCCCTTCTTCCTCTGGGTCTCGCACATGCGCCCTCACTCCCCCTACGACCCGCCGCAGTTCTTCTGGGACTTGTACATTGACCGCGACCTGCCGCCCATTCCCGTCGGCGACTGGGCCGAGAGACACGAGGTTCCCCTGATTCCGGAGCGAACCGCCTGGCGCGGGCGACTGAGTCCCCAACAGAACCACCGTATGCGTGCCGCCTACTTGGGCCTCTGTACCCACTTAGACTACGAGTTGGGACGCCTCATGGAGGCCCTGGCCCGGATGGGAGTGCTCGAGAACACCCTCATCATCTTCACCTCCGACCACGGCGACATGATGGGCGACCACCACCTCCACCGCAAGACCTACGCCTACGAGGGTTCCGCCCGCATCCCTTTCCTGGTGCGCTATCCTGCCAACTTCGACCTTCCGACGGGGGTGTTCGAGCAGGTGGTCGGCTTGCAGGACGTCATGCCCACCATCTTGGAGGCGGCTGGGGTGCCGATTCCCGACACCGTCACCGGGCGAAGCGTCTTCGACGCGGTGCGCGGACGGGAGTGGCGCGAGTTCCTCCACGGCGAGCATTCGCCGTGCTACTCCTTAGAGGAAGCCATGCACTACCTCACCGATGGGCGGGAGAAGTACATCTGGTTTCCCGCCACAGGCGAGGAGCAGTTCTTCGACCTGCTCAACGACCGCGAGGAGCGGCACGACCGGGCCAAGGACCCGGCATACGGGGTCCGAGTAACCTTCTGGCGCCAGCGGCTTATTGACCTGCTTGGGCGACGGGGCGATGGTTTCTCCGACGGCAAGCGGCTGCTCGTGCGCCGGGAATGGTGGAGCGCCGTGGTGCCCACTTGATTTTCCCCGCTAAGTATGGTACAATAGGAGGGTAGCAGGAGGTAGGCATGGGTTTAGGCACAACGGTCTGCTAAACATGCTGGCCGCTGGGCAGACGGACGGCCTAAACGCTCGTGGAGAGGGAGTCAGACTTGCCACGGCAAGCATC
>DTZQ01000381.1 GCA_012961305.1 Armatimonadota bacterium
CTTCCCTTTTCTCCTGCGGAAATGGGCTAACAGTTCCTCCACCGGAAGGGTGTTGAGCACGTCTGAAGGTTCCAACCAGCCTCGCTGGGCTGTGCCCAGGCCGAAGTGGATGAAGTCCAACTGGTCGGGGTGGTGGGCGTCGGTGCCGATGACGATGGGTACGCCGTGTTCCTTGGCTGCCCGCAGGTGGATGTCGCCCAGGTCCAGGCGTTCCGGGGCTGCATTCAGTTCCAAGGCCACGCCCGTGCGTGCGGCCGCGGCTAAGAGGGCCTCAAAGTCCAATTCGTAGGCCTCCCGCCGTCCCAGCAGCCTTCCCGTGGGATGGGCGATGATGTCCACTACCCCGCTCTCCATGGCCGCAATGAGGCGCCGGGTAATCTGCTCCCGCGACTGTTTGAACCCGGTGTGCACCGCCGCTACTACGATGTCCAACTGAGCCAGCACCGCCGGGTCCAAGTCGAGCCGCCCCTCGCTGAAAATGTCCACCTCCACCCCCCACAGCAGGCGGAAATTGTCGAACTGTTCGTTCAAGGCGGCTATTTCCTCTCCCTGCCGTAGAAGTCGCCCCTCATCCAGGCCGTTGGCCACGGTAAGGCTCTTGGAGTGGTCGGAAATCAGCAGGTACTCATAGCCCCGGGCGCGGGCCGCCTGGGCCATCCCTTCCAGGGACAACGCCCCATCGCTCCAATTGGTGTGGACGTGCAAATCGCCCCGCAAGTCGGCCCGAGTGATAAGGCCGGGCAGCCGGCCCTTCAAAGCGGCCTGGATTTCACCCCGGTCCTCCCGCAGGGGGGGAGGGATGTAAGGCAGGCCCAAAGCCGCGTACACTTCCTCTTCTGTCTCTCCGGCGAGGCGTTCCTCCCCCCGAAAGACGCCGTATTCATTGACCTTCAGCCCCAACTCCTGGGCCAACCCGCGCAGGGCAATGTTGTGGGCTTGGGAGCCGGTGAAATATTGGAGGGCGGCCCCAAAGCACTCCGGGGCGACCACCCGAAGGTCGGCCTGCAAATCCGTCTCCAAGCGGATGCTGGCTTTGGTAGTCCCGGCCGCTATCACTTCGGCCACCGCAGGTAGGCCAACGAAGGTGTCAATTACTGGCTGGGGGTCTTCACTGGCCACCAACAGGTCCAGGTCCTTGATGGTCTCCCGATAGCGGCGCAGGCTGCCGGCAACGCTGATGCGCTGTACCTGGGGGAGGGGTTCCAAAGCAGCGACCAGGGTCTGCGCCTGAGGCAGAGCCACCCCGTAGGGAATGCGTTCCTGTCCCCGCCGGTACAGTTCGATGCCCCGCAGCAAGTTCTCTTCCGATTTGGCCCCAAACCCCTTCAAAACGCGGATGCGGTGCTCGCGGGCGGCCTGTTCCAACTCCTCAATGGTGGCGATGCCCAACTCCTCGTAGAGCCGAGCCGCCGTCCGGGGCCCCAAATCGGGGATGGCCAACATCTCCACCAGTCCGGGGGGCACAGCCGCGCGCAGGTCTTCATAATATTGCAGGGAGCCGGTGGTCAACAACTCCTCGATTTTCTGGGCCAGGGAGGCCCCCACACCCGGCAAAGAGAGCAACTCGCCGCGGGCCTGGATGTTCGCCACCTCCTCCGGCAGGCTGCGGATGACCTCCGCACTGCGGCGGTAACTGCGGGCCTTGAAGGGGTTTTCCCCCTGCAGTTCCAGCAAATCGGCAATGCGCTCGAAAATTTCGGCAATTTCCTGATTGGTCATGGCCACTGCAATCCTTCAAAAAAACACCCCCAACAGAACCTTCAGTACCGTACCTACAATCAAGGCTACGGTAAAACTACTTAGCGTCCCCGCCAAGTAATACTCTGCCCCTGCCCTTTCGCTCAGTTCTCGAAAACGAGCAATGGATTTGGCGGTCAAGACCAACCCCGTGGCGACCCACTGGTTAGCCAAAATTAGAGTAAACTATCCCGGGAGCAAATCCGTTTCTGCGGCGCGGAGGGTTCGCAGGAAGCGAGCGCTGCGGGGCTCCGTTTCCAGGTGGTAGCGGATGTGGGCCCGCAATACGGCCGCCAATTCTCCCTCCGAGCGGCCGGAGATTTTCACCCGGGTCAAGTCGGTCTGGCCGGGGTGGAGCAACAGGCGCAAGTACTGCACCGTGCCCTCGCAAATCGGCAAGGCCTGGCGGTCGCGGTCACGACAGGATTCACACAGCAGACCTCCTCGTGCCGCGCTGAAAAACACCCGTTTCCCGTCCACTGCCCCTTTACAGCCCAAACACCGCTCCAAGTCAGGTTCGTAGCCCAGCAAGGCCAAAGCCCGCAGTTCAAAACTGTGGGCGAGGGCCATAGTTTCCTCCGCCCGGAGCAGTTGGGTCAAAGTGGTCCGCAGCAAATCAAACAGGGCCGGGTGGGGTTCGGCTTCCGGCAACGCCCGCTCCAGCAGTTCGCAGCAGTAAGTAGCATAAGCCACGCGCCACACGTCTTCCCGCAAAGGGTAGAAACTTTCGTGGACTTCGCCCTGGGTGAGAAGGGCCATTTTGCCTCCGCGGGCGAGGAAATAACGTCCCCAGACGAAAGGCTGAATCACCGCCGCCAATTTGCTGTGAGGGCGTTTCACCCCCTTGGCCACGGCACTCAGTTTGCCCCGCTCGCGGGAAAGGAGGACCACTATGGCATCGTGCTCGCCTAAGGGCCGCTGGCGTAGGACGATGGCTTCTACGGTGTACGGCTGGGCCATAGGTTCATTCCCCCGGCTCTACCCCCTCTTTCTCCGATTCCCTGTCCTCCTCGGGCTCGTCCTCCTCGCTGGGCAGGCTTTCGATAATTTCCACCGCCGCGCTGGTTCCGATGCGGTTGGCTCCGGCATCCAGAAAACGGAGAGCAGCCTGCAGAGTATCCACACCCCCGGTGACCTTGATTCCTATTTCTCGGCCCACGACGCTGCGGATGAGGCGGATGTCCGCCAGAGTCGCCCGACCAGGCCCAAACTCGGTACAAGTTTTGATGAAATCTGCCCCCACTTCGCGGGCAATACGGGCGGCAATGCGTTTTTCCTCCTCGGTTAAGTAACTGGTTTCAAGCACTACTTTAGTCAAGATGTCCCGGCCATCCTGGGTCAGGCTGGCCAGGTGGACGATTTGCATAACTTCCTCCAAGTCCCGCCGCACGGTATCGTAGCGCTTGGACTTCAGGGCTCCCAAGTTAATCATCACCTCAATTTCCGTGGCGCCTCCGGCAATTACTCCTTTGGCCTCGATGATTTTGGTCGCCATCGTGGTAATGCCATAAGGGTAGCCCACCGGAGCACACACTTTCACGTCTGAATCGCGCAGTTCCCGGGCGGCCAGACGTACCCAGTAGGGGAATACAAATACGGCCGCAAAGTGATACCGCTTGGCATCCTCGCACAACTTCAGGATGTCTTCCCGCGTAGCATCCGGCCGAAGCAAAGCACAATCAATAGTTTTAGCCAACACTTTTCGCGATAACATTGCTTGCTCTCTTCTAAGGCGGGCCTTCGGTGCTCGGCCATCCGTAGGCTCAATCGCCAGTGGCAAAGGTAAAAGCGGAAAGTGTAAAACATAAAGCGTAAAGCGCCTTTACCCACTCCCATTTCACGTTTTACGGGCTACAGGCCGTTCATGCCCCGCGCAGCCATACGCTGGCTAACGTAAAGTAAATAGCCATGCCCGTAGCGTCGTTTAAGGTTTGAATAAACGGCCCCGAGGCTAAGGCTGGGTCTTTGTGCAACCAATGGAAAATCAGGGGCACCAAAGTCCCCGACACGGCAGCGAACACAGCCACCAGGCTCAACGAACTGCCCACAATCAGGCCCAATATCGGCTCCCCCACCCATACCTGCGCCGCCAGACCCACCAGCAGGCCAGAGGCCAGACCAATGAGCACCCCCACTACCGACTCCCGCAGGAGCCCACCTCCCAGCGTGCGAGCCCTCAGTTCTCCGGTCGCCAGGCCCCGAATAATTGTAGCGAAGGACTGGGAGGCTACATACCCCCCAGTGGCCATTACCACCGGGATGAAAAAACCCAGGGACAACATCGCGGCCAAGCGATGCTGGTAACCAGCGATAATTCGCCCCGCTATCAATTCCCCCACCAGGCCCATGACAATCCACTGCATCCGGCGCGCCGCCAGGAGGAAAGGCGAACGCTCTCGCTCCGTTTCCTCACTGGTGCCCGCCAGAGCGTACAGGTCTTCCTCTACCTCTTGCTCCAGCACCTCCATAGCATCGTCATGGGTGACCACCCCTACCAGCTGCCCTTCTTCATCCACTACCGGCAGGGCTAAGAGGTTATACTTCTTCATCAACTGGACCACTTCCTCCTGGTCCTCGTGTACTCCTACTTTGACCACGGAAGTGGACATTATTTCTCCGATTCTCCGATGGGGAGGGGCCACTAACAACTGCCGCAGGGAAAGGACTCCCAGCAGTCTGCCCTGCTCATCAATGACGTACAGGTAGTAAGGAGCCTCCGCATCTGGTTCCAAAGCCCGCAGACGGTCAATTACCTCTTGTGCGGTCAAGTGGCGGTTGAGGGCGATGAACTCGGTGGCCATAATGCCACCGGCCGTTTCCTCGCCGTACTGAAGCAGTTCCCGAACGTCACGGGCCTCTGCCGTGTCCATCAACCCCAGCAGTTGCTCGGCTTCCTCTGGAGGCAGGTCGCCAATGAGGTCGGCAGCCTCGTCAGACTGCATTTCATCGAGAATGCCCGACATCACCTCGGGGGCCAGGGCCTCTACCACCGCCGACTGGGCTTCCGGCTCCAACTCCTCCACTACATCGGCCGCATCTTGAGCGTCCAGGGCAGAGAAAATGGCCCGTAGTTCCTTCTCCGAAAGGTGTTCGACCGCATCGGCGAAATCCGCATCCAGCGTGGCGTCGAAACGGGCTCTAATCCGCTGCCACTCCTGCTGGGCCAGCAGCGTCTTCAGTTCCTCCACCAGGGCCTCATGAGCATTTTCTCCCTTCCTCGTCATTTTCCTTCTCCTTTTTTGCTCCTTATCAATCAATCTGCATCTCAACCCGCTTAGGCAGTGTAGCCTCCTTCAACTCCCGCACGAATTCGCTTAGGCCGCGAAGTTGCTCCTCCGGGTCTCCCCCCGCTGCCAAACGCTGCACCAAAGCACTGCCCACCACAGCCGCATCGGCCCAAGCCACTACCTGCCGCACATGTTCCGGCGTGGAAATGCCAAACCCCACAGCAATGGGTTTATCCGTCTGGGCGCGAATGCGGGCGAGCATCGCGGTTAAATCCGGCGGCAGACGCTTGCGCACCCCAGTCACGCCCCGCCGCGACACGCAGTAGATAAACCCCGTCGCGTGCTCGGCAATTAACCGCAAACGTTCCGGGGTGCTGGTGGGCGCGACCAGGTAAATGGTGTCCAAGCCCTGGGCCCGGGCGACGGGTTCCCATTCGCCGGCCTCTTCCGGGGGCAAATCGGTGACCAAGATTCCATCTACCCCTGCCTCCTGGGCCTCTGCGGCGAACCGTTCCAGGCCGTAGCGGAACACCAGATTGTAGCAGGTCATCAACACCAGGCCGACTTCCACTCGCGGGCGCAGTTGTGCCACCAGAGCCAGGACTTCGGCCGGGGTGGTGCGGGCCTGCAGGGCCCGCTGGGCGGAAGCCTGGATTACCGGCCCGTCCATCAGAGGGTCGGAAAAGGGTATTCCCAACTCCACGATGTCCGCCCCGCTGGCTGCCACCCCTTCCACCAGCCGTGCCGTGAACTCCAACGAGGGGTCACCGGCGGTGAGGTAGGGAATCAGGCCCTTTTCCCCGCGGGCCCGCAGGGCAGCGAAGCACTCCTCAAGTCGGGACATTTTCTTCCTACCAATGCAAGGCCTGGCGCACGATGTCCATATCCTTGTCGCCCCGCCCCGAAATGTTGATAACCATGATTTGCTCGCGCCCCAGGCCCGGGGCCAGGCGCAGGGCGTAGGCTACGGCATGGGCCGGCTCCAGGGCGGGGATGATTCCCTCCAACCGCGACAGCACTTGCAAACCCTCTAAGGCTTCCTCGTCTGTTACGGCCACGTACTCGGCCAAGTTTTGGTCTTTCAGGTAACTGTGCTCCGGCCCCACGCCGGGGTAGTCCAGGCCGGCGGAAATGGAATGGGCCTCCAAAATCTGCCCGTGTTCGTCCTGCAGGACGTAACTTTCCGCTCCGTGCAGCACACCTACGCTGCCGGCGGTCAGTGTCGCCGCATGTTGCCCGGTGGCCAATCCCCGCCCCGCCGCTTCCACCCCC
>DTZQ01000382.1 GCA_012961305.1 Armatimonadota bacterium
CACTAAGCGGTCAATGGTTGCATCCTCATGGCGGTTACGATAATACTCCAATGAGCGGCGTATTTCGGTCACAATTTCCGCCAGTACGGGAAGCATAGCATCATAGACTTGCCGTTGGATAGAGACCTCACCTTCTTTGGCTGAAGGGGCCGCTTCTTCTGCCGGTGGTTCTTCAATTTCCAACGGACGAGCCAGGTCTAATCCCGGTATTACCACCGCTGCTTCTTCAGCCTCTTCCGTTTCCTCGCCGGGGGTAAAAGGTACAACTCCGGCCTCCTCCTCGAGGTCAAACCGAGGAGCCTCAGTCTCCTCTTCTACATAGGGGGTCGGAGCCTCCTCGACCTCCTCACTCAGGTCAAGAGGTGGGCGTTCGACCTCTGAAGGCGCGGTCGGTGATTCCTCCTCCCCCAGGTCGAAAACCGGCCCTGGGACTTCCTCTTCCTCGGGGGGAGCAAAACTCACCACGGCCGGGCTTTCCTCCTCACCTTCCTCTGTCGGTTCGCCCAGGTCAAGGGTGAAGGTGGGAACCTCTTCGGGAGTTGAAGGCTGTTCCACAATGGCTTCCTCTTCCAAGTCAAAGGATAGCCCAGCGGTTTCCTCCGCCGGGGTCTCTGGGCTCGGTGTCTCCTCCAAATCGAAGACAAAGGGTGCCTTTGCCTCCTCTTCCTCTTCAGCCGTGGTAGTTTCACTTAAGTCAAATACCGGCACGCCTTCGTCCGTAGTGGCCGAGGTGTCACTCAGGTCAAAAGCAGCCGGTTCCTCTTGCACCGCCGTATCGGCCAGGCTGAACTCTTCCTTCTCCTCCGGGGCCGCGGTTTCTCCCAAACTGAAAGGCTCCTCTGCCTGGTCAAGGGTTTCGCCCGGAATGCTCAGGGTTCCTAACCTCACTCCTTCTCCCCCCGGCCGCTCTTCGGAGACCGGTTCGGGGGCCACATAGGTTTCCCGCAGGATAGTTGCATGTTCGCGTTTGATTTCCTCCGCTTGGGTCTCACTGACCCCCAATCCCTCGCTAATGGCTTTAGTAAGGGCATCACCGGCCACCGGAATAGTCCGCGGGAAATGAAGCAAACCATCTTTGACAATGCACAATTCCGTTGTGGCGGCTCCAATGTTGACAATGGCTATGGTCTCTCCCTGTCCGCCATTACCGGCCAAATCAATCAAAGCCCGGCCCAGGGCCAGAGGTTCAATGTCAATGGCCTGAGGTTCCAGGCCGGCCGCTTGCAGGGCCTGTACGTGGGCCTCTATCGTTTCCTGCTGAGCAACGGCAAAAAGGACCTCCATATTAGGGGAATTAGGGTCACTGTCCGGTCGCTCTATAGGAGCATAATCCATAATAACATCGGTGGTGGCAAAAGGTACATGACGTTCCACTTCCCACTTCATGGTCTCTTTCAGTTCCGAGGGAGCCATACGGGGCACTTCGATGATGCGGACCACTAAAGAGGTCTGACCAGCGACAGAACTGATAACTTTGCGGGTTTTAATGCCATTAACCGTAAGCAATTGCCGAATCGCCTGACCAACCGCCGCCGGGTCAGTAATCACCCCGCCGGAGACAGCATCAGGCGGGGTATCCGCCAAGCCGAAATTGAGCAGTTGCAATCCTCCCTTGCCCCCGCTCAACTCGACTACCTTAATGGTATTGGAACCAATGTCCAGACCTATAAACTGAGCCATGTTTGTCCTCCCATTAAAGACACACCCCAACCATACATACCCAATCGTACTCTTATTCTAAACCATTTCGCGAAATTTGTCAAGTCCTACGGACAAATTACCCCGCTGGGAATGCTCGTCGGGGTACCCGCGGGGAAGGAGGGAACTAAGGCCCCGAAATAGATGTCCCCGCTGCGGTACTGCGCCTGGGTGGCTTCGTCAAATCGGTCCCGGGTACTGCTCCAGAACAGCCAGTATTTTACCGCCGGCAAGGTCAAAGGATTGCCTTGCTGGTCAGTACCATACTGCACCAAGAAAGTCTCCGGCACGGCTGCCACCTGACTTTCGCTGACTACCGTGTCCATAGGCACGGGGCGTTCAGGAGTGAAACCGCCTACTTGGTGCACCTCGCTGTGACAAGTGATGCCCCGTGCATCGGGATAGCCCACGTAGGTTACCTGCACCCGCTGGCCCTCATACCAGTCCTGAAAATAGAGGTAACCATTGGCATTATATACAAAGTCCACTCCCGGAGTAAGGGTAGCACCCGTACCGTACAACCGCACGTCCAAGAGATTGCTCAAAGGCGGGTTGTTGACCTGGATGGCGTTGCTGAACAGGGTGTACCACAGGCTCGTGCGGCCGGTAGGAGAGGTGCGCTGCCAGGCGATAAACATCCGCTTCAGCCCATCCAACACGGCAGACGGGCGGGAGTCGTTGCCGGGGTCCTGAGTTACCCGCCAAGTGCCGGTGGTGTAGTCCGCATACACTTCTACCACTTCGTTGGACACCGCCAGAGTGGAGTAAGGCGCGCGGGTCTTGAAAATCAAAGGTTCATCCTCGCCCGGCTGGTACTGCCAGTCCTGCTGCACCGGTTCATCCCAGACCCCATCGCCATCGAGGTCATCCCAGACCCCATTTTCGTTAATGTCCACAAAGGCGTATAGGGGACGGGAGAAAGTAACGGTGCCCTGGGCCGGGTTGAGTTTCACCCGCAGACCAGTTAGGTAACTGGGGGCGGTCAGGGTGAGCAGGTACTCGCCGTTTTCCGCATCATAGTAACTCAGGTTTGGATTGGTACTCCACTCCACTGGCCAAGCACGAAGTTGGCTGTTGGGGTCGTTGGGATTGGCCCGGTCAGTGCGGGCACGGGCCAGATAGAGCCGGGGGTTGTCGTACAAGCCGGGGTCGTAACCCGCAGCACCGGGGCTATTTGATTGGGTGCCGTAGGGGAACCCCAGGGAAACCTCACTGCGGGGGGTAACATACCAGTCGGGATGGGTGGCTCGGAAGGTGGTCCCCGTAGCATTGGGCGTCAGGTGGTCGCCGGGGCTGAAGTTGGTGCCCGCAATGAGCACCGCCCGTATTTTGTTCGCTCGACGGGGGAAGGGTTGCCGTCCGTAGGGGAAGCGAACCACCCGCCGGTTGCCATAAGCATCGAAGGCATACTCGTAATTGCCGTCGGCCAAGTATTCCGGCAGATAGCGCGACCAATAAAGGTCCTCATTGCGCCACACTTCTGACCAACCGGTGTAGAACAGGTTAATACGGTCGAGGGCCGTGGGGTCAGCGTCCAGGCCGTACTCCGGCACGGGAGCAGCATCCTTCACCCCAGCCAGGCCCGAGGTGGTGCGCAGGCCGTAGTCGTGCAGGAGGTTGGGGTTCCCAGAGGGCGGGGCGAACACGTCGCTAATGGAACCCCCGCCCAGGTCTTCAAAGGCATTGAAGTACAGTCGAGTGTGTTTACCGGCGCTGCTGTGCCAGAAGAGCCACACCACAGGGTTGGCGTGGGGTCGCCCGTAAAAGTCCACAAAAGTCCCCGAAGTGTCTACAAAGGCCCGGGGAGCCTGTTTGGGCAAATGGGTATCGGTCAGGGGCACTATGGTCGGAGCCGGTGGGCTCTGGGAGGTGTCCAGTTGATAGTAAATCAGGCTGCTGGTGTACTGGCCGGTGGCGGGGTCTTTTCCCTCCCGATGCCAGAACAGCCAATATTTGCCCCCTGCGTCCGCGGCCACCGAGGGGTACAAGTTGCGCACGTTGGAGGTGGTTTCCGGGGGGACGACCGGGGACATGCCGGACCAAATCCAGTTGCGGTAGTTCAATATGCTCGTCGGGTCTCCGTAAGCATAGGCCGAATAGATGTTCCAAGCACTGTTGGCTGTGGGGGCACCTCCGCCGCCGATTCTATTGCTGGCCCAGCAGACCCAGAGTACGTCTTTGGTGTGGTCCCCACCGGGGTCCAACTGTACCAGGGCGGTGGGCAACACCTCCCCGGCATAGTTATCATTGTAAAATTGCAGGATAGCCTTATAGTCGGGGGTGATGGAAAGCACCTTGGCCAGGGGACTTTCTACGATTTTGACCTTCACTGTGAACCGGTCAAAAGGTTCGCCCGGGTCGTGCTGGCCGTTGTCGTTGCGGTCGTCGTAAACTCGCACCTGGCCCGCATAGGTTCCCAGCGGCTGGCCCACGGGAATACGTAAGGTAGTAGGGGTAATCCCGCTCTCATTTTCCCACCCTACCTGAAGGGTAGGCGTTTGGGCCAAGCCAGCCAGGGAACCTGGGGCAGCGGCATTCAGGGCCGGAGCCAGCCCCAAATAGAGCAAATTGTTCCGCAGCACCGGTTGGGAGCACAACTGCCTGGGAGTGCCCACTTCCGTATCTACGTCGGTGCGGAAGAGATGAGTAGCCTCGGCTTTGAGTCTGCCCAAGGGCACGTTGCCCTGATTCTCCACCGTGAACTCTACCGGACGGGAAATAAGGCCGTGGGCAGTCAATCCCAAGTCCACCGTCTCCTCCCGCACCACCAATTTCCGCTCCACTGGCACCGACAGTTGCACGTCAAAGGTCTCAAACTCCTCCACTTTGAAACTGGGAAGCGGACACGTTGGTGACTTGCCCACACTTCGAGGGTCAGCACAGAGGACCTCATCAAACTGCTCAAAACTATAAGTTTGTCCTCCATCCGTCCAAGTCCAGCGGTACAGGTTTGCGTCCCAACTGCCATTGGGCCGATGGGGGTCACCATCAATAAACGCCCGCAGGCGGCCCTCATAGCGGGAGGTGTTGGGTAGGGTCTGCTGTCCGTCCCGAGCCAAAGCATCATTGCTGGGAGGCTGGAAGCGGGGAATACGGGCTGAAAAAGCCGCCGGGGCTTGCGCACCAGCCAACAGAGTTTGCGGCGCGGCGAAGGTTAGAGCCTCGAAACGCAGGAAGGCCCCAGGTAAACCCTTGGGCACAGCGATGCTTTCCACCGATTGAAAGACCAACCGTTCTTGGTTGCTCTGGTTGAACCCCTTACCCCGACATTCCAGGCGAAACTCCTTGTCCGGCGACTTGCTGCCCGGGGCAAAGGGGAAGTAATAAGGCTCGGTAGCCGCATTCTCGTCAGGCACGTAGCCCACCAGAAATACTGGGTGGGTCCACTGGGTATTCTCCGGGTCACTCCAAGTATTAGGGTCGGTCGGAGTTTTCAGGGGGTCCTGCGGATACTGAGGCTCCCCTGGCTGCGGTTGGAGGCTTTTCCGAGCCGCGATGGTTGTTCGGCCCTCATCAGCAAACTGGGGCGGAATGTGTAGGCGACTGACCAGGAACCTGACCACAATGGGCCCACCGCCAGGATATTGGCCTATAGCCTGTACAGGCAGGCTGCTGTACCGAGTCACTGGTACTCCAGGGTTATTCGGGTCCTCACCCGTCCATTCAAACTGTACCTCGATAGTGCCGATGCCCGAATCGTCCAATGTGCCCCCGCTGTCTTCAAAGGCAAAAGAGGTACTTCCGCCTTTATTACCATCAGGGGTGAACGTTGGCCAGGTGCGGTCTTTCACCGTGTTGAGAAGGGTTGGAGTGGGATTGTCTGGCTCCAGGGCCTGGTCTTCCCAGTAGTTGTTCCCATTTTGCTGCCAAAACTCATTTGCCGTGCCAGTGGGCTTAACCTCCGGGAAATAATATGAAATTGCTGGGGGAGGATTGTCCGGGGGGTAGAACTTAAACCGCCATTTTCCCGTTGGGTTTCCGTTTAGGATAAGGCCCTTGTTCTCCAAGTCCTGCACAATGCTGTTTAGTTGATTCTGAGAGGGAAGGCCCCGCACCTCAACCCAAACCTGGGCGACCTTTTCCTGGCTTGGGTCAGTGGGGTCTGGTATGGTTAGATGGAACGGATGAAAAGGCCGCTCCCAATCGTTATTATCGGTGGGGTCATCGGGCCGCATGGTAAAGCGCGAGGCAGCCGGCCAAACTTGCGCTGCGGTCTGACCTTGCAGGAGGCCCTGAAGGCCAAGAGGATTCTGCCACAGACCCACAATATAAGACTCGAACTTCCATTTGTCCGCGCCCACGGTTGCAGGGTCCACGAGGTAGGTTTTAATCAGGGGCGTCGGAGGTTGCTGGCTCAGGGCTGGGCGACTAAGCCCCACCAGCAGAAGCCCCACCCCCAGCCACCAGACACCTCTACGACCAGAGACCCTCACCTTATTCCAAGATAGCATTGATTTCTTCATCGCTCAATCCCAATGG
This sequence comes from Armatimonadota bacterium, assembly GCA_012961305.1. Taxonomy (GTDB): domain Bacteria; phylum Armatimonadota; class UBA10988; order UBA10988; family DTZQ01; genus DTZQ01. The sequence continues at coordinate 6,178 of DTZQ01000382.1, forward strand.
ACGGAAAACTACCAAACAACATTCAGGCCGCAATTCTCGCTTCCCCATCACCACTGGGGCCTTGTACACAACCCCTCTTAGGGTAAATCGCGGGGTCACCCTTCCCCCAACGCTCAAAGGTTGCACCCGCTTTTTCCCAATTTGGGAGCACAATCGGGTAGGGATCTGCCCTTAGAACCTCTCCGCATACACGGGTGCGGTGGGATTGTAAGTGCCCGAATACCCGCTTTCGCTGGGGTCGGGTATCAGGGACACAATTTGCGAAATCCCATCGTTGGCCGCCTGGGGCAGTTCGTAGTTGATGACCAGAACCTCACTACGCGGAGCCGGCTGGTTAATGGCTGTAACTCCGCGGTTGACCACCACCAAAAGCGGCACGTTGGCTACCTTCCGAGCCCGCACCGGGTTCCAGACCTTGCCCACCAGCAGGTCATTTGCCTGGGCCTGAGTAAGGCCTCGACCCAAGTAGAAATCCACCAGTTCCGCCTGATAGATGGTGGGGGTCATAATGAACACTCGTTGACTGGCGTTGGCCGTACCGAAGGGGAGGTTGTTGCTGACGTCAATTCCCCCCAACTGGTACACCCGCAGGGCTGGTTGGCCCACATCAGACTGATTGGGCGGGGCCGGTTCGTTGGCCAAAAGGTTGGTGGCATACCGGTCAATCAAGGAGAGGTACACATTGGGCCCGTGGGTGAACAGTTCGAAATCCCGCAGGCCCGGCAGGTAGCGATTGGCGAACCACACGTTCTCGTACACTGTGGGGAAGTTCACCGGGTCGTCCACGAACTGCTGCTGCAGGTTCAGCACCCGCAACCTTTGGAAGTTGTCCACCCGGGTAAGGAACCTTACTTCCGCAGCCGAGATTTGCCAAGGCTGTACCTGGGCATAGGCATACTGCTCCCATTGCTGGGTGCGGGCGTTGTAGATTTTCTCCGGGGTGATGCGGGTGGGCTCGGTGTGGTACTCACCGGTTTGCTGGTCGAAGAAATCGTAATGCGGTGTACCATTGGCATCGGTCCAACTGCGCACGTCCAAAATTTCACCCCGCCGCCGGTCTACGATTAAGGTGTGGTTCACCTTCGTCGTATTGGTCGGGTCGAACACTGGCTTGCCATTGGCGTCGAGGACCAGTTCCCCCGTATCCCCATCGCCGTCCGCGTCGTTAATGTCCACTAAGGGCACCACCTCCGTGCGCCAGTAGCGGAAGGCATCCGTAGGCTCCTCCAAGCCGAAGTCCTTCAGGCCCAAATATCTGTGAATACCGTTGCCCAGGAAGACTTTGTGCAGCGGCCAGCCAATACCACCCGCCCGGTCCACCTCGATGACCCGGGCATTTCCCCTGTCCACCACCAACAGGCGGTCGTTGGACAAGCGAGTGGCTTTGACCACCTGGGAAAAGGCCAGGGGAACCGTGTCGAACTGGGCCAACTGGCTGGCATAATTGGGCTGGGAGGGGTCTGGGAACTCGGTCAGGGCGTCGGTGGGTTCAGTTAGCCAGTTTAACTCCCGCGTCCCCGTACACTGCCAGGTTACATTGCCCCGGTTGTCCACTTCCAGCAGCCGCGTTCGCTCCGCAAGGAGGTACTTAGAGGCACCAAAGGCGTAAAACACCCCCCGGCCGGTGAGGGCGGCCGGATTGTAGTCCATAGTTCCGCCGATGAACACCCGGTCCTCACCCACCGCGGGCGAGCCAAAGAAGTCCAAACGGGTAGGCACGTAGTTGGGAAAGGCAGGAAGACTATTGGGAACGAAAGTAGGTATTAGGCGTTCATTGGCACTGTCCACCTCTAAGGCCAGCAAATAGCCCCGTTCCCGAGGGTCGCTTTGGGTTCCCACTGCCCCATCGCCATTGAAGTCAAAGCCGGTAGTGCCCAAATAGATGTAGTTGCCCACTATTATGGGCGAAGAGGTCGGCGCATTGCCCAGCAGGGGCGAAAGCAATCCAAAGGGCGGAGGAACTATCCGATGCACAGCGTTGTTGCCCGTAAAGACCCCTCCATAAACATCTGTGTATTCAATGGTAACTTCCTCGCCCCAGAGGGGTGCAAAGGACAGGTCAGAGAGGTTCAAAAGTCCCTTTTGGTAATCAATGTAGGAAGGGTTCAAATTGTTCCCATTTACCCGCACCGGTTGAGAGGAGTCAATGGGAAATGTAGGCGTGCGTACCAAGAAGGGAATGAACTCCCAGCGGGTGGGATATCCCAGGGAGTAAACCGTGAGGGGTTCACCTTGGTCGTACTTCCCATTGGTATTGGTATCGTCCATGACCCACACCTGTCGTCCGTAGATGGGGCCGATGAAATCCTCAGGCTGCCCACTCTTGGCCTGAACCACGTGGGCTTCCCGGGCCACGAAGGTAACAATTCCACCTTCGTAATCAATGGTGTACACACCCGGGTGAATGATTTTGTCTTGATTACCTTCCAGGTCATTGTTAGGTGGAGCGGGCAGAGGTTCCTTTAATAACCACAGCCGGTCCTTCCTCACAGGTAGGGGAACGTTCAGGGCTGTAGCAAAGTTCACATGGGGGTCACTGACCAGGTTGAGGTTAAAACTGGGTTCCGGCTGCAGACCGAACAGGGCACCCCAGGTTGCCAGGTCAAAGGGGCCTACGGACAGCCGGGCCACTGCGACCAGCGTGTCCTGGCTCAGCCCAGGGGCAGAGAAAAATCGGTAGTAAAGAGAGAGGGTCTCCCAAGCCTGGGGCAGCAACACCCGAGGGTCAAAACTCCATCGCAGTTCAGCCGTATCCGCCTGCACCACGCTGACCTGGCCATGTATCCGGCCATGAACGTTCCAGGCAGGGCCCGGAGGAGGATTCGGAGGTGTTACATTTACCTTGCTCAAAGGCAAGGCCACCCGGTCGTTCAGCGAGTACAGCGCCGCATTGGCATAAGCCCACACATAGGAATACGCAGGATGGTTCGGGGGAAGCACTCCATAGGCATCATCCGCCCAATTACACGTCAGCGGAACCGTGAAAGGCTCGTCCGGCGTGGCCTGGGGATTGTTGTTGCTGTCCAGATATTTATAGGTTACCGTCACTTGAGTACCGCTTAAGCCGCGGCGGAAAGTGATGACCCCGTTCTCGTAGTTGACCACGTAGTCCGTGCCTTCCGTCCAAGAACCGATGGAAACGCTTCCCGGTTCTACCGGAGTGCGGCTGACCTGCACTCGATAAGGCGACTGCTTATCCGTCTGCCAGCGGGAGTCGCTATCTGGCCAGCCCACCCCTACGGAATAGACCTTGCCGCTGGGCGTGCCCAGGATGACAGCCCTGTAAGCCAGACGGGTGTTGGTGTTGTTCAGAATGGCCACCAGCGGTGGGGGTAGGGAGACCGCCGGCGGCAAAGCAGAAGGGTCGGAAAAGTCAAGGGCATCAATCGGTTCCCCCACACTCGAGTCCGGGTAGCGCCATTGCAAGGTTCCGGTGGCCGCATCTAAGGCCAAGAGGTGGCCCCGGCCGTTAGTATCCCGGACCGCCAGATAGACCCATCCCGCGTGCACTGTGGGAGAAGAAATCAGGTCTACTAAGGCCCCCCCAGGCAGGGTGATGGTTGCACCGACCCCTCCAAGGGTCACCGGACCCCACATGCGATAGCCGGGGGCAACGTTCTGGTTGTTTAAGGCCGAACGAATGCTGGCGGTAATGTCCGGCTGCAAAGTGGCATAGTAGGCCGAAATCTGGGCCACACCATTCACCGGAGCCGTGGGTTGGATGAGCAGTTGGAAGGGCTGTTGGGCCGTGGGTTCCGTCAAGTCAGCCACGGCTGGGGTGATAAAGTTGGGATTGGCGGGCAAATCCACCGCCCAGACAGCGTCATAGGATTTGCCCTGCAAACGGTCTTGCAGAGAAGCCACGGAATTGCCCTGTACGTCCCGCAGGCCGTAATCCTCATCCGACAGGCCATCTCCGTCCCGGTCAACTTCCGGCTCCGTGTCCATAGCGTACAGCCGAGGCGGTACATTACCTCCAGGACTGTTGGCAGCGAAGTAGACTATCCCCCGGCTGATGACCGGGGACCCCCAGACGGAGCCGAAACTGGCCACCCCGCCAGCCGTGGGGTCATCGTTGGCGTCGGGGAACTGCCATTTAATATCCAGGGAGGAAGCCACTTCTCCCGTAGCCTCGCCGGTGTGCCGAGGGCCGCCCCGTTCCATACTCCAGGACCGCTTCCAGTGGAGCAAGTTGTACATCAACTTCAGGTCGCCAAAGGACTCCGGGTGGGGTGCGGGCAGGTCCTGCTCTAACCATCGGCTCACATCGCTGATGATGTCCAAGCCCGAAACTACCAGGGCTCCTGCCCCATAGCGAGCGGCCACCAGCGCCGCGGCTGGGTAGTTGCTGGCTCCTGGCACTGCGGGGGTTAAAGCCGAGCGAACAACTTCCTGCATCTGCCGCAAGGTCTCGGCGTTGACCAGCAGTTGGTCTGCCCAACACACGTCCCCCAGAGAGTTGACCTCTTCGTCGGTCAATTGGTAGATGCCATCCAACAGGGGATGGTGGCGGTCCACCGGGTACTTGGGAATCCGCTCGAACACGTTGCCGGAAGGTGGTATGTTGGTGGGCCAACCGTCGCTACGGTCTTTTTTAGGAGGCCAGGAGTCGATGAAGTTAACCGGAATGAAGAAGTTCACTTTGCTCAGGTGCTTATCCACCTCGGTGGGCCCTATGCCGCCGGTGGAGAACTGGCCGTCGTCCGTATCAATGCGGGCTCCATGACTGTCCTCCAGGAACAACACCCCGCCGCCGTCCACGAACCGCTGCAGCAAACTCAACTCCTCGGGGTTGAAATGGAGTTTACGGTGGGTGTTCACGAACACCGCATCGAAGTTTACCAATTCGGTGACCGTGTTTTGCGTCAGGGGCACTTCCCAGTACTGGGGCATGTCCTTGGTGACCGGGGTGCCTGCGGGCTTCCAGTATTTCCGCATCATCTGGTCGCGGGCGTGCATGGTCACCTCGTGCGGCTTTTGGAAGAACAGATTGCCCTGGGTGTTGTCCACATTAACGGTGAAATTGCCAAAGGTAACCGGGCCCTTCCAACGAGGGTCCCACATGTGGTCAATTTCTTCGGTGATGACCTTGGGGGCAAGGGGATTATCAAATTCCCAGTTGGCTGGCTTAAACTGGGAGATTTGCAGGGAATGCATCAAATCCGGCTGGTCATTTTCCCAAGCAGCGGAAGGAAGGAGCAGCACACAGGCCTTGATGACGATTTTGTCTCGTGGCGTTTCGTGGGTGAAAGTGGGCTGACCGGCCCGGGTGCGTTCACCACCGCCCAGGCCCATCAATAGACCTACTACGGCGAAGCCTATTACATACGGATAATAGCGTCGCATAACTGTGCCCCTTTATCCTATAATCATTTTCACTATGATACCGATGAGGAAAGGGAAAATAGCCGCCATACTCCACTGCATCAAGGCGAAACGCTTCTCATATTGGTCAAAACGGGTCATCATCCGCTCCTCCAACCGTGCTATTCGCTCAGAGGTCTGTTGCCACTCTTCTTTAGTGACCACCCGCTCTGCCAGCCGTTGCAATTCCTCCTTGGTCGCCATCTGTGCTGCCAACTGCTCTACCCGTCCCGTCAATGCCTGCAA
>DTZQ01000383.1 GCA_012961305.1 Armatimonadota bacterium
ACGGCCACTGGGCGGCTGTCCAGCAGTCGGCCCAACTTGCAGAACATCCCCGTGCGGGGCGAGTGGGGGCCCATTGTGCGCCGGGCGTTCGTTGCTCCAGGCCCGGCCTGGCAACTGCTGTGCGCCGATTACTCCCAGATTGAACTGCGCCTGTTGGCCCATATCAGTGGCGACGAGCGGCTCTGCGCCGCCTTCGCCGCCGGGGAGGACATCCATGCACGGGCGGCCAGCGAAATTTTCGGCGTATCGCTGGCAGACGTGACCCCGGAAATGCGAAGGATGGGCAAAACCATCAACTTCGGCATCGCCTACGGAATGAGCCCCCACGGCTTGGGCCAGCGGCTGGGAGTGGATTGGGAAACCGCCGACGAATACATTCGGCACTATTTTGAGCGGTTCCCCGGTGTGCGGGAGTACGCGGCGAAGACCATTACCGCGGCCCAGGAGAAGGGTTACGTCGAAACCCTGTTCGGGCGCAAGCGGTTTCTGCCGGAACTGCACAGTTCCCAGACGGCGGCACAGCAGGCAGCCGAGCGGGCGGCCATCAACACGCCCATTCAAGGCACGGCGGCGGACATCATCAAGCGGGCCATGATTGACCTCCATCGCCAGTTGCGCCGCCATCCCTCGGATGCCCGGCTGGTGTTGCAAATCCACGACGAACTGATGCTGGAGGTGCCTCGGAAAGACCTGCCGGAGGTGGCGGAAATGGTGCGCTCGGCTATGGAGGGAGCCTGCGAACTGCGGGTGCCCTTGGTGGTGGAGTTGGAAGTAGGCCCCAACTGGCGGGATGTGGAGCCGTGGCCGCTGAAACCTAATTGAGGAACTGATGGAATACCGAACCTTACATCCGTGGGAGGTTTCGCCCCAAGAGGCGGTGGCGATTCAACAGCGTCTGCGCTCCCAGGTGCGGGTGGAACCGCTGGACGCGCGGACGGTGGAACTGGTCGCAGGGGCGGATTTGGCCTTCGACCGAAACTCGGACACCGCCTACGCGGGCATCGTGGTGCTGCGCCTGCCGAGCATGGAAGTAGTGGCCCAGGTAGGCGTCCAGGCGGAAACGACCTTTCCCTACGTGCCCGGACTGCTCAGTTTCCGGGAGACCCCGCCCCTGTTGAAGGCCTGGGAGCAGTTGAAGGTCAAGCCGGAGGCGCTGATTTGCGATGGGCACGGACAGGCCCATCCCCGGCGCTTTGGTATTGCCTGTCACCTGGGGCTGGTGTTCGATGTGCCCACTATCGGTTGCGCGAAAAGCATTCTGGTAGGACATCACGGCCCCTTGGCCCGAGAAGCCGGCAGTTACACCGCGTTGCGGGACGGAGGGGAGGTCATTGGCGCGGCCCTGCGCACGCGGGAAGGGGTAAGCCCGGTGTACGTGTCCATCGGGCACCGGGTAGACTTGAAAGGGGCCCTGGAACTGGTAATGCGTTGTATCCGTCGCACCCGGGTGCCCGAAACGACCCGGCAGGCCCATCTGTTGGTCAATGCCCTTCGCCAAGGCGAGGAGGTCTCCCTCCGCAATGGCCGCGAGCAGCAGGGAACGTTGTTTTAGCCCCCACCAGTCACCCCGAGGCAGGATGTTGCTAATGGGGTGGTAGTTAGGTCGCGAGGGGAGGGCAGGGCTGTGAAACGGATAGTCAGCGTCAGCCTGGGGTCGTCCAAACGGGACAAAAAGGTCGTGGCTGAGTTCCTGGGAGAGACCTTCTCCCTGGAACGCATTGGCACCGATGGCGACTTCGACCGCGCCGTAGAGTTAATTGCCCAACTGGACGGCCAGGTGGAGGCCATAGGTTTGGGTGGGATTGACCTCTACTTGGTCGCTGGTCGGCGCAAATATGTGGTGCGAGATGCCCAACGCCTGGCTCAGGCGGCGAAAGTTACCCCGGTGGTGGACGGCAGCGGGTTGAAAAACACCTTGGAACGGGAGACGGTCTTCTGGCTGGCGCGGAGGGGATTGCTGGGCGAAGCCCGGTGGGAGTGTACCGCTGGTCGCTGGCGGATAGTGGAGGGACGACCGCCCAGGGTCCTCGTGGTCAGCGCGGTGGACCGCTTTGGCATGGCCGAGGCCTTCGCCCGGCTGGGGTGCAAAACGATTTTCGGCGACTTCTTTTTCGCCCTCGGCCTGCCCCTCAAACTAACCTCCCTCACCACGGTGAAAGTGTTAGCGGCCATTGTGCTACCTATCCTTTGCCGCCGGCCCTTCGAGGAACTCTATCCGACGGGAGAGAAGCAGGAGACCATCACCCCGAAGCATCAGGGACTTTACGCTTGGGCCCAGGTCATCGGCGGGGACTTTCATTTCATTCGCCGCTACCTGCCGGAGGTGCCGCCGGAAGGTGAGCCCTTGCCTTTGGCGGACAAAATCATGCTCACCAATACCGTGACCGAGGAGGACTTGGAGGAACTGCACCAGCGGGGCCTGCGACGATTGGTGACCACGACGCCGGAGTTTGAGGGCCGTTCCTTCGGCACTAACATCATGGAGGGAGTGCTGCTGACCCTAACGGGCAAGCGGCTGGAAGAGGTCACGCCCGAGGATTATCTGCGCCTGCTGCGGGAACTGAATTGGCAGCCGCGGGTAGTGGAATTAGCCTGAGGAAGGACCAGGTTTCATGGACGCGCTGGTACTGGCGGGAGGAAAGTTAGAGGGAACTTTTGCCCAGTTAGTGGGGTTGGAACTTAAAGCCCTGCTGGAATTCGGTGGGCGGACGCTCTTGGAAATTGCGGTGGCTGCGCTGCGGGGCTGTGAAAGGGTGGAGCGGATTGCCGTCAGCGGCCCGCCGGAAATTGAGCCCGCGGTGCAGCGGGCCCAAGCGGACTTGTTTGTGAAGGCCCGGGAAACGGTTATCGGCACGGTGCGCTGGGCGGCGGAGCAGTTGGCAGTGGAAGGGCCCTTTCTGCTTTCGGCCTCGGATTTGCCTTTGCTCGCCAGTGCTGATTTCGACGCCTTGACCGAACAAATCCCGGACACGCCAGCGGTGGGCTACACGGTGGTGTCCCGGGAACCCTTTGAAAGGGAGTTCCCTGCCCATCCCAAGCGGTTCATCCATCTGGCAGACGGAGACTTTCGGGGTGGGGGGGCGGCGGTGGTACACACTACCCTTCTGGCCCCATTGGAGCCGTTGTTGCAGGCCTCCTTTGAGGCCCGCAAAAGCATGACCCACCTGGCCCGCTTGGTGGGGCCCAAAGTGTTCCTTCAGTTTGTGCTCAGTCAGTTCTTAGGCCCGCGTTTTGCACCTACTTCGGAGGCCATCCGCCAACAAATTGAGCGCAAATTGGGCTGCCCGGCCCTGCTCCTGCGGGGAACGCCGGGCCTGGGGTTCGACGTGGACAAACCTGCCGATTGGGAGTATCTTAAGAAAGGGGCGGAGGGGTCGGGGGAGTTTCCGATTTGAGATTTGAGGTTACGGGGGCCGAAAGGAGGACAAAGCCATGAGAAGGTCAACTCTTTGCTGGTTAGTGATACTCGGGTTGGTCGGCTGCGCCCGGCAACAGCCAGCGCCTCCGGCTGGGGGGGAAACTGCTGTTCCCACGGCCAGGGTGCCGGAGGAGGAAGTTCAGCCGGCGGCCCCGAGGGTGGAGGAAGCAGCGGCCAGCGAGGAGGTTCCAGCGGCGAAACCAGTCAAAGTGCTAATGATTATTGCTCCGGACAACTTCCGCGACGAGGAACTGCGGGAGCCACGCCGCATCCTGCAGCAGCACGGGGCTACGGTGGTCATCGCCAGCACGGCCCGGCGGGAGTACACGGGCATGAAGGGGATGAAGGTAACCCCCGATTTGACCCTGAAACAGGTCAACGTGGCCGATTATGGGGCTATAGTTTTCATCGGTGGCGTAGGGGCGAAGACCTATTGGAACCATCCGACCGCGCTGCAGATTGCTAAAGATACCGTGCGGCTGAAAAAGGTTTTAGGGGCTATCTGCATTGCCCCGGTGATTTTGGCCAACGCCGGCGTGCTGAAGGGGAAGCGGGCGACGGTGTGGTCCTCGGAGGCTGGCCGACTGAGGGCCAAGGGGGCCATATACACCGGGGCCTCCGTGGAAGTGGACGGGCGCATCATCACCGGCAACGGCCCGGAGGCGGCCGTCAAGTTTGGCCATGCCTTGGCCCGAACCCTGGGGCTGGAAAAAGAGTGAGTTTGAGAGGTGAATTCCCCTTTAGAAACCATATCTGAGCCGAGGGCAAAATGTTCCCTAATTGCCCAAGGTTATGCGCAGGGGGCCTGTGAGACGCGAACTTCGGAGGGTAAAACCGCGCCGGCCTGTGCGGTCACTCTGCGGCGGGTAGGCGGGGCCTGGCAGCGGGTTATTCGTTCCATCCACCTTAGCCGTCCGGAACACTACTTGTCCATCTACCAGTCCGGCTGCAATCACCACTGCCGCAAATGCCATTCCGCCGAGTTCAGCAAATGCGTCAACGGGGACTGGATTTCCACTGACGATTTGGCCGAACTGGCTGCCCAGTACGCGCAGCACATCACCGTCTGGGAACCCCGCGAACGGGCAACTATGTGGCACGCGACCGACCTGTGTCGGGGGTGTGGCGCGTGCGTGCTGTACGGAAAACGCGGGGCTCTGTGTCCCGGCGTCCTCGACTCCCAACAGGTGGTTTTCAGTCCCCAGGGGTTCGGCCCGGCCCGCAACATCGTGGCCTTTACCGGCGGTGACCTGGCCTGTCGCGCCGAGTTCTACGCCGAAGCCACCCGGAAAATCAAAGCCCGGTCTCCCAACCTATGGGTGCTGCTGGAGACGAACGGCTATGGCCTGACGCCGACCAACCTCGATTTGCTGGCCGAAGCCGGTTTGGATGCCTTCTGGCTGGACCTGAAAGCCTACGATGAGGCAGTTTACCGGGCCCTGTGTGGGACGACCAATGAGTGGATTTTGCGGGCTCCGGAGGAAATCGTCCGGCGGGGGATGGTGGTGGAGGTGCTGACTCTGTACCTACCCGGCTGGGTCGAAACCGACCAAATCGCCCGCCTGGCCCGCCTGGTGGCCCAGACTGACCCGAACATTCCTTTTACCCTCCTGGCTTTCTTCCCCGCCTACCGGCTGCAAGAGGTGCGCCGTCCCACCGTGGAGGAAATGTTGACCGCCTACGAAGCCTGCGTGGCGGCGGGACTGCGGCACCTCAAACTGGGCAACTGCGGGGTCTTCACCCGCACGGAGGCAGATTGGGAGCGGCTTCTGACAACAGTCGGGGCCTCGGCTTTAGGATGAGGAAAGGTGAGTGAGAGTACTTCTTTTCCCCTAAACCCGGCTGAGCGGGAGAAACGGGCAGTGGCCAGGACATTACGGCCACCTCTTCCGCCTTAATACACCGATTGCAAACTCTGGCCGAAGCCCTGCCGGGGGTGGAAGACTGCCACCAGGTTACAGTGCGGCAGGTGAGAGATAAACTGTTCGTGTCCCTTCATTGCCGCTTCGACGAAAGCCTCTCTTTGGACGAAATCCATGCCCTTTCCACGCAAATTGAAAACCTTCTCAAAGGGGAAATTGCGGCCTTAGAGCGCGTGCTGGTCCACGCTGAACCCTCCTCTCCCTATCCCCCTGCTCCCGTTGATAGTGAATAGTGCGGTCAACATTTTACCCTATTCCCCCGCACCGGTCAAGAGTTAGGCCGTCTGTCTTTACAGGGAACCGCTTGTGTGGTATAATGCAGGGTAAGGCAGGGGTAGGGCAAGGTAGATGGGGATGAGCCATGGAAGACATCATTTTCGAGGCCGCACGGCTGCATTACGAAGAGGGGCTTAAGCAGGAGGAGGTTGCCCGCATTCTGGGGGTCTCCCGTCCTACGGCCGCTCGGTATTTGGCCCTGGCCAAAAAATTGGGCTATGTGCGCGTGCGGGTGCTGAAGCCCCTATCTCATGGCTTCCTGCACGAAACCGAACTGGCCTTAGTGCAGCAGTTCGCCGGGTTGAGAGAGGCTTTGGTCACCACGGGGCGGCAAGAGGCCATGCACAGCGAGAACCCACGCGCCCAGCAAATTGCCCAGCGGGCGACGGTGGACGAGTTAGCAGAGCGAGCGGGGGAACGGCTGAATGCTCTGCTGACGGCCCATCCGAAGGAACGCCAAGTGGTGGCCGTAGCGAGGGGAGAAATGGTCGACTCCGTTATCCGCCACCTCAAGCCTTCCAAAGTGCTGCCCAACCTGGAAGTGCTGCCCATGCTGGGCTACCTGCGCAGTTGGGAATACCCCTACGATGCTAACCGCCTGGCGCAGGAACTGGCGCGCATTTACGGAGGGAACTATGAGTGGATTCCTGCCCCGGCAGTGGTGCGCCCGGAACAGCGGGAGGTGCTGGGGTCGCTGCGCTTGGTGCAGGTTCCGCTGGAGAAGTTGAAACACGAAACCACCCTTGTCCTCACCAGCATTTCCGCGCCGGGGTACTGGGATGCGGCTGGACAATTTCACTTGCGCCAGTCCACCCTGCTACAAAGCCAGGAAATCAGGGAAAGTGACGTGCACCGCTTAGTAGAGGAGCAGGGAGCCGTGGGGGAGATTTGTGGTTGGTATTTCAGTTTGGAGGGCCTGATTGAGGAGGTGGACTGGGCCATTATTGGCATGGGCCTACGACGGCTGCAGGAGATGGTACGGGAGGGCCTCACGGTAATCGGCGTGGCCGGTGCCGACCCCAGCCGTTTTGACGCCATCTACGCCGCCGTGAAATTGGGCCTCATCAACGTTTTGGTGACCGATTACCTCACCGCCCGTCACCTTTTGGAACGGGAAGCCTAATCGCAACCATGCAGCCGCCAGCCGTATGGCTTATGGTCTGACCCTCAGTTTCTCATTGGCTATTCAGGAGGAACTGTTCTCATGCCTACGCAGGATTACCTCAAACGGTTTGGGACAATTGCTCTGTTCGACCCCGAGGAAGGTGTCACCGTGCGGGAGCCACTGGCCCGCGGGCCGGGCTGGTGGGCGGGGGCGCCGGGGGTGTTCTACGATGAGGATTCGCGGCAGTTCTACTTGGTGTACCGCTTGCGCAAGCCCCGGGAGTTGGGGCGAGGGGTGGAAGTGCGCCTGGCGGCGAGTCAGGATGGCGTAACTTACGAGGATTTTTGGCGGCTGGAGAAAACGGAACTGAACAGCCCTTCTATTGAACGCTGTTCCATCTTCAAGGGACTGGACGGAAAATGGCGGCTGTACCTCAGTTACGTGGACCCGGCCGATGACCGCTGGCGTACGGATGTTTTAGAAGCGGAGGCGCCCGACGGTTTCCGGGCGGAGAACAGGCACAAGGTGTTCACCGCGGACGACATCGGCGGCGAGGGAGTGAAGGACCCGGTGGTGTTCGTGGTGGGGCGACTCTATTATCTGCTGCTCAGTTACGCCCAAAGGGTTCCCGTAGCCCCTGAGGATGAGGCCCGTAAACACGCCACCGCCGACATTTTCAACACCGGTTTGACCATTTCCTCCTCGGGGCTGGCAGTCAGCACGGACGGGATTAACTTCACTTGGCTGGGAGACATCGCCCCGCCGCGTACCGGATGGGACGATTACTGCCTGCGCCTGGGGGCGGTGGTGTACACTCCGCCCGTGTTTACGGTCTTTTACGACGGCAGCGCCAGCGTGGCGGAGAACTACGAGGAAAAATGCGGTTTGGCCCAGACGTTCGACCTCCAGCACTACCGCAAAGTTTCCCGGGACGGCCCGATTTTAACCTCGCCCCAGGGGTCGGGTTCGCTCCGCTACCTGGATGTGGTTCGGGTGGACGAACGGCTGTACTACTATTACGAGTACGCCTGCGCGGACGGTTCCCATGAGTTGCGGGTCAATGTAGTTTAACCTTGGAGGTAGGCGCTTCAGCGCCGTTTTGGCGGGGCAAAATGATGGGGCTAAAGCCCCTGAGTCCAAAAATCTTGCCCTCGGGCGGGAAAAGCAATCCCTTCACCGGGCGGGCTTTGGCCGTGGGTCTGGTGGGGTGTGTGCTCATTGCGCTGGCCTTTCCCTACGCTAACTTGGTGGTGCGGGCCACGCGCCCGGCCAACACTTCCTTGCCTTTCGGCACGGTGTTCTTCTTCTTCCTGCTAATAGCAGGGTTAAATCCCCTGCTGCGGGCAGTGCGACGGACCTGGGGTCTGTCGGCGGAGGAGTTGACGGTCGTCTTTGTCATGTGGCTCATCGCCACAGCGGTGCCGACGTGGGGACTTATCGGCCAACTTCTCCCCATTCTGGCGGCCTCCTACTATGCCACCCCCGAGAACAAGTGGCAGGAACTCCTCTTCGCACATCCGCCTCGCTGGTTAGCCCCCCAAGACCCTGCGGCCATTCGGTACTTTTACGAGGGCCTGCCCCCCGGTCGGCCCATTCCCTGGGAGGCCTGGCGGACGCCCCTGTTGTGCTGGGCAGTGCTCATCGCCGCCCTTTACCTGGTCACCCTGTGCCTGATGCTCTTGCTGCGGGAGCAGTGGCTCGACCGGGAGCGACTGACTTACCCCCTCATGCGCCTGCCCCAAGCGATGGTCGAGCAGGATGAGGGAATATTCCCGCCTTTACTCCGGAGCCGCGCGATGTGGTTGGGGTTCGGGAGCGTGTTTTTCCTCAGCAGCCTCCTGGCGCTGCATTACTACTTCCCCACCGTGCCCGGCGTGCGCTTGCGCTATCAGGTCGCTTTGCCCTTGCGGGAAGCGCGACCCCTCCGGCTGTGGGTCAACTTTTCGGTCTTGGGATTTGCCTACCTCATCAGCGGTGAAGTGGCCCTGAGTTTGTGGGTGTTCAGTTTGGTGAGTGCGCTGCACGTGGCCCTGCTGCGCCATTTCGGGGTCACCTTTGGCCCCCCGGAAATCTACAGCGCGGCGGAGCCAAGTGTGGCCTATTTGGGGATGGGGGCGATGGCCATGTTGGTAATTTACGGCTTCTGGACGGCGCGGGGCCACCTGACCGCTTTTTGGCAGCGGGCAGTTAGGGGAATCCAGCGACCTGACGAACCGGCCGCACCCCGCTGGGTACTGGGAGGATTAGTGGGGGGATTGGCGGCGATGGCTGGCTGGCTGCGCTTGAGCGGCCTTTCCTGGCTGGCGGCGGCGATTTTCCTCAGTGGGGCGTTCATCACCTTCTTGGCCCTGACCCGTTCCATTGTCCAAGGCGGAGTGCCCGTTTCCCGGGCCGCGCTCATTCCCCAATCGCTGACCATTTACACCCTGGGCAACCGGGCCATCGGACGGGCAGGGTTGACCTCTTTGGGCTATTCCTTCTCCTGGACGGCGGACATTCGCGTGTTCCTCATGCCCTTCGCTTCCCACGCCCTCAAGTTGTGGAGCAACCTGCCCCAACGCCGGCGGGGATTTACGACCTTGGTGGCCCTGGCATTGGTGGTTAGCGGCGTGACGGCGACCGGGATGACCTTGTGGCTGGCTTACACCCACGGCGGCGTAGCCCTGAGCCGCTGGCTGTTCACCGGTTGTCCCACCGCTCCTTTCCGTTACATTGCGGCCCAAGTGCAGGAACTCATCCCGCCCAATCCTACCCGCTGGGCCTTTCTGAGTTTAGGAGCAGGGTTGATGGGCCTGCTGACTGCATTGCACTATCGGTTCCTCTGGTGGCCGCTGCACCCTTTGGGCTTTGCGGTGGGATGCACTACTCCCCTACAAGACCTGTGGTTTTCCATTTGGCTGGGTTGGCTGCTGCAGACGCTGGTGCTGCGCTATGGGGGACTGCGGTGGTATCGGCGCTGTCTGCCGTTTTGTTTGGGCCTGATTCTGGGCCAGTTCGTAGCCTGTGGCCTCTGGGTGACGATAGACGCGGCATTGGGAACCACAGGGAACCTGTTGTACGTGTATTAAACGTTACTTCCCGGCCTGTCGTCGGGAACACGAGCACATTCACCGCTCCTCAGCGGTCGTCGTCTTTGAACAAACTCGCATTCGCGTTCGCCCGTTGCCCAAGGGAAGCGAGGGGAATATGTAGGCTTTACGGGCGGAAGTTTTCGAGACCGGTGACCGCTAACCCAGCAGGCCGGCGATACAGGCGGTCATGAAGGCAGCCAGGGAACCGCCAATCAGGGACTTGAGGCCCAAGCGCGAGAGGTCGCTACGCCGTTCGGGAGCCATGCCGCCCACGCCCCCGATGAGGATGGCGATGGAGCCGAAGTTGGCGAATCCGCACAGGGCGTAACTGGCGATGAGGAGGGAGCGCGGGTGCAAGTGCACCGTGGGGTCGGCCAGCAACTTGGCCAGTTCGGTGTAGGCTACCGCCTCGTTGACCACCGTTTTGATGCCCAGCAAATTGGCCACCGTAGTTACATCCTCACTCGGCACTCCCATTACCCAGGCCAAGGGGGCGAAAACCCAGCCGAAAATCTGTTCCAGCGACAGTCCGACCAACCCCAGACCCGCATTGACCATCTTCACCAGGGCAATGAAGGCCAACAGCATGGCGGCAACGTTGGCCGCCAATTTGAGTCCCTCGGCGGCACCCCGGGCCGCAGCGTCAATGAGGTTCACGTCCAGGCGTTCCAATTGGACCTTAACCTCGCCCCGAGTCACCGGCTCGCCCGTTTCCGGCTGCATGAGTTTGGCAATGACCAGGGCAGCGGGGGCAGACATGACGCTGGCAGTCAGCAGGTGTCCCGCAATGCCGGGCACTTTGTCCTGTAAAATGCTGACGTAAAAGGCCATTACCCCTCCTGCCACGGTCGCCAAACCGGCGGTCATCACCGCGAACAACTCCGATTCGGTCAGCAGGGATACGAAGGGGCGAATCATCAGGGGAGCCTCGGTCATGCCCACGAAGATATTGGCGGCGGCGGACAGCGATTCCGCTCCACTGGTGCCCATCAGTTTGGCCATCACCCGGGCCATTAGGCTGACTATGACCTGCATTACCCCCAGGTAGTAGAGCACAGCCATCAGGGAGGAGAAGAAGACAATGGAGCCGCCGATTTTGACCGCCAAACCGTAGCCCTGCACGTCGGTGGCCAACTGCCCAAACAGGAACTGCGCCCCCTGGTCGGCGAAACCCAGCAGGGTTTTAATGGCCGTATCGGCCCAGTCGAACAGAATGCGGGCCGGGGTTTTGAGGATGAGCAGGGCGAAAAGGAGTTGCAGTCCCAGACCCCCCAGCACTACGCGCAGTTCAAGGGCCTGCCGCTGCTTGCGGGGACAGAACAGGAACGCCAGCCCCATCATCACGAACAGGCCGAAGAAACTTATTACCCGCTGCATGGGACAAATTATAGCATGGGGGCAAGGCAGTGTCAATGATAGGGCTTGACAAACTTCCAAATTGTGATACAATACCCTATGTCCGTCCCATTCGCGGACCTGGGGAGCAATTATGCGTCGCAGACGAAAACGCCGTCGGTCCTTCCGTCCCCGGCCTACCCGCGCGCGACCGAAAGAGCCAGTTCCCGTTTGTCTCCCTTCGCTGCTGAAGGAACTGGGCGATTCGCGCTCGGAAGTGCGCCGCCGAGCGGCAGAGAAATTGGGGGAAATCGGGCACTCGGAAGCGGTAGAGCCGCTGAACAGGGCTCTGCACGATTCCGAGGCCGAGGTGCGCCTGTGGGCGGCGTGGGCTCTGGGGAAAATCGGTTCCCCTCAGGCAGTTCTCCCGCTGGTAGATTTGTTGGGCCGGGAGCCGGACGAGACGGTGCGCCGTTGGGTCGCCTGGGCCCTGGGGGAAATTGGGGAGGAAAGGGCGGCTGAAGCGTTGAGCCGGGCCCTGCGCGATGAGGCCGCCGGGGTGCGCTTCTATGCGGGAGAGGCCCTGGCCCGTCTGGGGCGAACAGACCTGCTAATCCGGGCCCTGCAGACGGGGCCGAAGCCCGTCCAACAGGCTGCTGCCGAGGCCCTTAGGGCTTTGGACGACCCGGCCGCCCAGTCCGCCCTGCGGGCCTACGAGACTGCCCAGTAGAGGGAGCGGACTTGACAATTACCGGTTACGGTGCTACAATTTGGCCCATGGCTCATGGGTTTACCCACGTGCTCGTAGGCGGAGCGGCTGCCGCCCTCGTGTGGCAGGCAACTGGCCCACCGGGAGGGGAACCGACTGCCAATTGGCTGGCGGAACCTCAGGGATGGACTGTGCTCGCGGGAGCCTCGGCCGTGGCTCTGGCCTCTCACCTGCTCTTGGACCTGATGCCCCATTATGACTATCTGTTCGCTTCTTGGCAGGAAGTCCTGCTCTCCCTGCTGGCCCTGGCCGCTTGTTTCTTTCTGCCGCCCGCCCCGGCCTCTTGGGTGGTACTGCTTGGCGGCTTCTGGGGGGTGGTTCCAGACCTGGAGCACGGGCCCTATTGGCGGGGCTGGATGCGCCGACGTTTCTTCCCCACCCATTCCGGCTGGTTGCCCCATCGGAAATGCGGCCCTCCCGCCAGTCTGCTTTCCCAAGCCTTGCTAAATGCCCTTGCCCTGCTAATTATCGGGGGAGTGTGAAAATCGGTTTCTTTGTCCGGTGGCTCAGGGGGCAATATGCCCAATGGAGGAAGTTGGCATGAAAGAATTCGGGCTTGCAGTATGGTCTCATCAAATCACAGACTTTGGGGGGAAGGAGGAGGTTGAGCGGCACGCGGAGGCCTTGGCGCAGGCCGGCTTTGACCTGCTTATCCCCTGCGTAAAGAACCCTCCAGGCGCGGTGGATTTCCTGACCGAGGTAGCCGATGTCCATCCCCAGTACCCGGAATGGGACCCGCTCAAAGTGCTCATTGAGGCCTGTCAGTCACGGGGGGTAAAAGTACACCCTTGGTTCTGTGTCTTCACTGAGGGTGAACAATCCCGATTGCTACGGGAACATCCGGAGTTCAAGGCTGAGTTTGAAAGCGCCCACCGCTGGGCCTGTGCCTGCCGGGAGGAAGTACAGGACTACCTTTTCCAACTCTACCAAAGCCTGGCTCTCCGCTACCGCCCGGCGGGTCTCCACTTGGATTACATCCGCACCGGTGGGATATGTAGATGCGCCTTCTGTCGGAGGCAGATGAGGGAGCAGGGGGTGGACATAGAGACGGTGGAGTTGAGAGACCCGGCCTTTGAACTTTGGACAGAGTGGCGTGTTTCCCGGCTGACAGGCTTTGTGCGCCGTCTCCAGGAGTTCACGCGCCGGGAGGGAATGGAACTTTCGGCAGCGGTATTCGCCGGCTACCCCGATTGCATTCGCACCCAGGCGCAGGATTGGGTGCAATGGGCGGAGGAGGGCCTGGTGGATTTCCTGTTCCCCATGAACTACACGAACTCCCTGCGGATGGCAGTGACACGTACGATGGCACATGTGGCGCTGGTGAGGGGCAGAGTGCCAATATGGGAGGGTTTAGGGAAGTTCAGTAGTGCTTCCCAACTCAGCCCAGAAGCCCTGGGAGAGCAAATTAAAGGGGTGCTGGAGGCGGGAGCCCAGGGAGTAGTAATATTCCATTACCGGGCCCTGACCGAAGAGGACCTCCAGACTATCTGTCGCTTGAGGTCTGCATGAGGAGCGACATGTCTCCCTTGACCGACCAGCCCAAAGGGCAAGCCTTCTCTTTTGGCTTTGCCGACACGGCCCTTGCGGAGGCGGGGTGTGTGCCGCTCAAGGCTTTGCATTTCGATGCGGAGGCCATCTGTCAGGCCTACGAAAGCATCAAGCCCGTGGCCAAACGGTTAGGAGTTGACCCGCCGCGCCCCCGACTGGCAGGGTTCACCTACGCCCCCTTAGCCGCGCTGGGCGCCAGAATTGTCTTCCCTGAGGACTCTGAGCCCAAACCCATGTCGCTGATAAATTCGCCTGCCGAAATCGACCATCTGCGCGAACCCGAGGACTATCTGGCGGCGGATTTGATTCAGAAACGGCTTGCGGTGGCGCGGGAACTCAAAAAACGCTGTCCTGAGGCCAGCATGAGTATTGGCCACTTGGTCGAAGGGCCAGTGACGACCGCCGTGCTTATCTTGGGCCCAGATTTCTTCACCCTGCCCTACGACGACCCCGAACGTGCGCATCGGTTGCTCGGGTTTTCGGTGCGCAGCGCGCTGAACTATGCGCGAGCCATCAGCGAGCACCTGGGCACCCCGCTACGCCCAGCGCCAAGGGGGCTACCAGATGATTTTGCGGGCATATTTCCGCCCTCACTATTTGAGGAGTTCGTCGTTCCCTACTGGGAGAGAATGTATCAAGGCCTTAGGGCCACCGAGCGCCACCTACACAGCGAACTTTTGCGGGTTGAGCACTTGCCCTTTTTGAAGCGGCTGAGCATTGCGGTATTTGACCCCAGCGCCGACCAATATCTGACCCCTGCTCAACTGCGAGCCTCTTGTCCCGCGCGGTTCTGCTTACGCATCCAGAGTTGGCACCTCCGCGACCTGTCCGCTGCGGAACTCCAGGACATGTACCGCTATTTGGCCAGTTACGAGCCCCAGGTTATCGCCTTCTACATGCACAGCCTCGACGAGGAGCCCAAAATACGAGGCCTTTTGGAAGTTGCTCGGCAAATGCGGGGAGGATAACTGGGGTGGAAGGAAATCAGACTGCCATGTAATCCTTCGGTGAGGCAAAGCTCCCGGAGGAGGTTAAGCGAAAAAACCGCACTTCCCGCCCCAATGACCCCAATCTTCACCGGTGTACCCACTTTCTCCTCCTAACTTCCCTTCTTCCCCTAAGCCTCCGCTTTACCCCTTTTTGCCCAATTTGTCAATGGCCCGAAGGGAAAAATTGATGAGGGAAGTAGGGCTCTTCTCAGAAAGAGGAATTAAAGGGAAGGTGACGAAATAGCCCCTGAAGGGAGACAGGAACGGAGGTTCAGGATGGACAAACGGCTAAATGTGGTGGATGCGGAGCGGTGCGTCGGCTGCCAGAGTTGCATGTATGCCTGTGCGCGGCGGCACGGCGAAGCCGGGGTGGGACGCACCTGCATCGGGGTGCGCTCCGTGGGGGGGATGGAGCGGGGCTTTGTGGTAATCGTCTGTCGGGCCTGCTTTGACCCTCCCTGCGCTAAGGTCTGTCCCACCGAGGCCTTGACCAAACGCGAGGGTGGGGGTGTGCGGCTGCACCCTACCCGCTGTATCGGCTGTGGACACTGCGTTCAGGCCTGTACCCTGCGGGCGGTGTTCTGGGATGAGGAGGCGAACAAGCCCATGATTTGCGTCCACTGTGGCTTTTGTGTCCAGTACTGTCCCCACGGCGTACTGGCCTTGGAGGAGGTCGCCCATGCTTGACCCTAAATTATCTCGCGTGCTGTACATTGACTTGACCCATCGCCGTTTCGAGGTGCGGGAACGGCCGGAACTGTTCACCTTCAGCCTGGGCGGGACGGGAGTGGCCATTCAACTGCTGGCCGAGGAGTGTCCGCCCGGCGCCGACCCGCTGGGGCCGGAGAACCCCATCGTTTTCGCCGTCGGGCCTTTGACCAGCCTTTTCCCTCTGGCCTCTAAAACGGTGGCCATGTTCAAATCGCCCCACACGGGCAATTTGGGCGAAAGCCATGCCGGAGGGCGAAGCGCCATTGCCCTGCGGGAGGCCGGCTACGGAGCCCTGGTCATTAGGGGGGCCAGCGATATGCCGGTGTACCTGGCCGTGCACGGCCCGCAGGTCTTCTTCCGGGACGCCTCCGCGCTCTGGGGCATGAGGAGTTGCTTCACCGTGGGCCGCATCCTGCGGGAAGTGGAACCCAAGGCGGGCCTGCGCACCATTATGCGCATCGGCCAAGCGGGGGAGAACTTAGTCACCTACGCCGGAGTGACGACGGAAACCTACCGCCACTTTGGCCGCCTGGGCTTGGGAGCGGTCTTCGGCAGCAAGAAACTCAAAGCGGTGGTCATTTCGGGGAGGCGTTCCATCCCCGTCTCCAGCGCGCGGGAGTACCGAGAGGTGTACGACGAAATCTACACGGCCAGCGTAGAGTCGGACCTGATGCGCAAGTACCACGATTTGGGCACAGCAGAGAACGTCCTGCCGCTGAACGAACTGGGGGGGTTGCCGGTGAGAAACCTGCAAGCGGCCCGCTACGAGGGCGCAACCCAACTCTCCGGCGAGGCGTTGGCCGAGCACTACTTGGGCCGGCGGCTGTCCTGTGCTCACTGCCCCATCGGCTGCATTCATTTGGCCGCCCTGCGGGAGCCCTACGAGGACGAGCCGTATTTCTACAAAACCTCCATGATTTCCTACGATTACGAGCCCCTCTATGCCCTGGGAACGATGTTAGGCGGTCAGGACCCGGTGGGATGGCTGCAACTGATGGACGAGGTGGAGACGCGGGGACTGGACGCCCTGAGCACGGGGGTAGTGCTGGCCTGGGCCACCGAGGCTCAGGAACGAGGGCTCATTTCGGAGAAGGAAACGCTGGGCCTGCGGCTGACCTGGGGAGATTACCCCACCTACATTGCGGCCGTACAGCACATCACCGCGCGGACCAACGAGTTCTACCGCGCTTTGGGATGGGGGGTGGACTTCGCCGCGGCCCAGTACGGCGGCGAAGACTTCGCCCTGGCCTTCGGAGGGAACGAAATGCCCGGCTACCACACCGGCCCGGCTGCCCATCTGACCCACCTCACCGGCGCACGGCACAGCCATTTGGACAGTGCGGGGTACAGCCTGGACCAAAAGGTGTTGCTCAAGCAGAGGCAGTCTCCCCAGGAGGTGGCCGCGGCTCTGGTGAAAGAGGAAAGTTGGCGGCAAATTCTCTCCAGCCTCGTCGTCTGCTTCTTTGCCCGGCGCATCTACCGGCCCGAAATGGTGGTACGGGCCCTAAGCGTGGCTGGCTTCGCCTTGGGCGAGGAGGATTTGTTCCCGTTGGGCCGGGAAATCCTGCGGTGGAAGGTGGCCTTCAAGGAACGGGAGGGCTTTGACTTGGAAACTCTGCGCATTCCCCAGCGGATTTTGGAGACTCCCTCGCCGGCTGGCCCCTTTGACGAAGCCTTTCTCCGGGAGGCGATGCGGCACTATCGGCAGGAAGTCACCGCTCACCCATCCTAAGACTCACCGCCGGGGCGCAGAGGCCGCAGAGTCTTTTCATTTCTGCGTTCTCTGCGCCTTTGCGCTGCGGGGAGTAAAGTCAGGTTGCCTCCTGCCTCTGGGCGGTGGGAGAAGGCCGATGCGGCGTTGGTTAGGGCATATAATTCAGCACTCCGGAGCGGCTTTGGGGTTGGGAGGAATCTGCCTGGTACTGACCATCGTCGCGCCCGGGTTCGCCGATCCGGCCAACATCCAGATGGTCCTGCGGCAGATTTCGTTCAACACCGTGCTGGCGGTGGGGATGACGTTCGTGATTCTGACGGCGGGAATTGACCTTTCGGTCGGTTCGGTGCTGGGGCTGGCGGAATGTGTCCTGGCCTGGGTGATGGTTAAGGCGGATTTAGCGGCGCCGGCTCAAGTTCCCGCAGGAATGCTGGCGGGCCTGACGGTGGGGGCCTTTTGCGGGTTGGTGAACGGTTTCCTGGTGACCGCAGTGCGCGTGCCACCGTTTATCGCCACCCTGGGCCTGATGAGCGCGGCCCGGGGGATGGCTTTGGTGATTACCGGTGGGTTCAGCATTTCGCCTTTGCCCTCGGCCTTCAAATTTTTCGGGCAGGGGATGCTTCTGGGGTGGATACCCGTTCCGGCCCTGATAGCCGGGGCGGTGGCCGCCGTAGGGTGGGTCATTCTGCGGTACACACCGTCGGGACGTTACGTCTATGCCATTGGCGGAAACGAAGAGGCAGCCCGGCTGTCTGGGGTGCCGGTGGCCCGGTGCAAGTTGGGGGTGTACACCTTTTGTGGCCTGCTGGCGGGGCTGACGGGGTTGCTGTTGGGGGCTCGCCTCGGCTCTGCCCGCCCGACCGATGGGCTGGGCTACGAATTGGACGCCATCGCCGCCGTGGTCATCGGTGGCACCAGCCTGATGGGCGGCAAAGGAAGTGTGGGGCAAAGCGTCATTGGTGCAGCCATTATGGGCGTGCTGCGCAACGGCTTAGTGCTGTTGGATGTGTCGGCTTTTTGGCAGCAGGTCATCATTGGCGCGGTCATTGTGTTGGCCGTGGCCGCCGATGCTTTGAAGTCGCGGGGACCAACTTAGTACAGCCTGGCTTAAGTTCGCTCTGGGAGAGGAAATCCAGCCTCCTCGTCCAGAGTTCAAACTCGGGGCTACTTTACCAAACCAACGGA
>DTZQ01000384.1 GCA_012961305.1 Armatimonadota bacterium
GCGGCCCCCCTTTCTTCCCCCCGCGTGCGGGGGGGCATCCTGTCTCCTGCATCGGGGTGGCGGGGCGGTGGCCTACGAACTCAAGGACTGAGGTGTGAGCGCTGAGGCCCTCAGCACTGGCGAACAATTGCCCTGTCCTTGCCCTCTCCTCGGGGCAAGGCCACAAAAAACGTACTTCCCCGTCCCGGTTCGGATTCCACCCACACCTGTCCGCGGTGCAATTCCGCGGTCTTTTTCACCAAAGCCAAACCCAGACCCAGACCGTCGTAAGTGCCCTCGGGGTGAAGCCGCTGAAAAATCTGGAAAATCCTCTCCTGATATTCTTTCGCGATGCCCAAGCCATTATCCTTCACTATCAACACGATTTGTTGTTTTTCTTCTCGCCAGGTAACTTCTATCCGAAGCGGCACTTCCGGCCGACGGAACTGGAGAGCGTTGGCAAGCAAGTTCTGGACCAACTGCTGCAACAACGCTCGGTCCCCCTGCACTTTGGGCCAGTGGGAGGTCAAGACGATTTCTGCTGCCGTCTCCTCAATGGTAGCCTGTAAGTCCTGTACACAGTTCTGGAGCACCTCTCCCAAATCCACCGTTTCCCAGGTCAATCCGCGGGTGCCCAGGCGGGCGTACTCGTGTAGAGCGGTTAACAGCCTATCTGCCCGTTGCGCCCCTTCGTGGATGAACTTTACGTACTCCCGGGCCCGGTCATCCAGCATTTCCGCATATTCTTCCTGCAGAAATCCAGCAAAGCCCCACAGAGTGCGCAGAGGGGCTTGTAGGTCGTGGGCCACGATGCGAGCAAACTCCTGCAGTTCGGCGTTTCGCTGTTCCAACTCAGCCACGGTGCGCTCCAGGGCTTGATAACGCTGAAGGTTGCGGAACACGGACGCCGCGAGGCTGGCGATGGTGTTCAAACTTGGAACGCAAGCCTCAACTACCTGCGGGGCAGTACACTCCACAGCCAACACACCCAAGAGTCTCCCCTCTATCGTAAGTGGTAGTGCAAGTAGAGAGGCCGCCTGCCAATCTGCCTGCCGCTCCCTGGGAAGGGCTGCTCGCCACCAGGCGGTCAAATCGGTTCCCACAGGCATAGTTTCCTCCGGGGATACGGTCAATCCCCAAGTTCCGTGCACTCGTAAGTGCTCCTGCGATTCGTCGAGCAAAAGTACGGCTGCCGCCACAAAACAGCCACTTTCCCGCAGGCCGGTAAGGAGGGTCATTACTTCGGTAGAAAGGTCAAGAGTAGCCCCCAAACGCAGGCTGAGACGGTACACTAACTCCCGCCAATTGGGCTCCTCATCTGCTTTCCCGTTCATCAACCTCGCTCCAGCAATTTTGCTTAGGGCCTATGGCTAACCGCACCTCACCTCTTACTCTACAGGTGCTACCAGGGGCCTACCGCTAAGCAGGCTGTGCAGGCCGGTGAACCGCGTTCCCACCCGCAGGCCTTCTGCCCGGGAGATGAGATATTCGCGGATTTCGGTGCTGTGGTCTGTGCCCCGAGCCTTCAGCACCGTCAACGCGCGGCGGATGGCCGATTCCGTTTCCAGATAGCGCAGCAGAATCACGTTGTCAGCGATGTGGGAAAGACCCTTACCGGTCAGGATGATAGTGCCGAAAATCTCTGAGATTTCAGAGGTCAAGAGCATGGTGAGGCCCACATTTTTGCCCCGCTGGACCAGCGCATACACGTAGTTGAAATAGCGATTAACATCAATGGCTCCTGCTTCCATGTCGGAGATGCTGTCCACCACCATTCGCTGGGCCTTAAGGGCCCGCACGCGCTCGTTAATTTTTATCGCGTGCTCATCAATGTTTAGTTCCACTGGGGAGGTATAGAACATGTCCAATACGCCCTGAGCCACAAGCCCCTCCACATCCCAACCGAAATTGCGGGCAATTTGGGTCAGTTGGTTGGGGTCCTCCTGGAAGGAAACGTACACCCCCGGCTCGCCCCTGCGCGCTCCCTGGAGCAGGAAGTGCAGGGCGGTGACCGTCTTGCCCGTGCCCGGTTCGCCTACTACCAGGGTGGCGGTGCCCCGAAGGATACCCCCACCCAGCAGTTCATCCAGGCCCTGTATTCCGGTGGAACAGCGTGCTTCACTGACCGCGTAAGTTACGGGTTCGGGAGGGGTAACAAAGCGCGGAAAGACGCGAATCCCTGCGGCGGAGATGGCGAAGGCGTGTTCCCCGGTGTGATAGTCACTGCCGCGCAGTTTGAGCACCCGTAAAGCCCGTTCATCCACCACCCCTACCCGGCGGTTTACCAACTCGATGATGCCGTCCACTACCGAAAACTCCGGGGCCTCGGCTAAGGCATCTGGCGCGTACTCCCCCAACAGCAACGTAGTACAAGCCCGCGCCGAAAGGGCCCCTACCAGTCGGTAGAGGGCTCGGCGGAAGGTTGGCGGTGATTCAGCCAAATCATGGATAGCCTTAAAACTGTCCACCACCAGGAAGCGGGGGTCATATTCGGCCACCAGTTCCAGTACCCATTCCACCGCTTGCTCTCCGTTGCCCTCGTACAGCCGCTCTCCCAGGTCCTCGTAAAGTATGGCCGTCCCCACTTTGTCCAGGTCGAAAAAGGTAAATTCCTGCCCGTAGCGGACCACTTTGGACATGGGTTCCGACAGGGTAGTCACGTAGAGAGCCCGTTCCTGCGGGGTCGCGTTGCCGAAAACGAACTGTTGAGCCAGCACGGTTTTGCCCGTACCTGGGCCTCCAGTGATGAGGTTGATAGAATACGCCGGCAACCCCCCTCGTAGGATGTAGTCCAGATGAGGCACATGCGTCGCAATTCGTTCCATAGTTAGCACCTTTCCTCCACCCTATCCACTTTAGCAAATTTCATGCCGTATATTTCCTTCCCCTGCGGCTATCAGTTCGGCAACTGTCTGGCGCACCAGTTCCGGCTGCAAAGGTTTGAGCAGGAAGGCGTCGGCTCCGGCCTGCCGAGCGCGTTCCTCCGCCCGAAGGAAGGAAAGGACTAAAATGGGAATGGACGCGGTGGCTGTATCTTCCTTTAGACACCGGCACAGTTGAAACCCGTCCAGCCGGGGCAGTAGGATTTCCGCGATGACCAACGCCGGAGAACAGTTCCTGGCTTTTTCCAAAGCCGTAGGGCCATCTCGGACCACGTCCAGAGTGTACTCTGGCTGCAGAGCCTTCCGCACCAGTTCAACGCTAAACGGGTCGGGGTCAGCAACCAAAATGGAAACCGCCGCCTTTGCACTCATCCATATCTCCCCCACCCCCCTCAAATGGATCGTCTATCCGTGCCGTCATGCCGCCCTTCACCCTTGTTGCTCCTCAAAGAAAGGACTGAGGACTAAATCATGAGTACTAACTCCGCCCACTCCTACCCTCCCCGCAAGCGGGCCCCCTTCGCTTCCCCCGCCCGCGGGGGGAAATGGAGGAATCACACCCAGTCCTCAGCCCTCAGCACTGGCGAACAATTGCCCAATTGCCCAACTCGACAATGTTAACTTTAATACCACCTGGCTCAAGTAGGTCAGGGCTACCCTTACCAAACCAACGGAAGTTGGTTCCGTCGGTTTCCAACC
>DTZQ01000385.1 GCA_012961305.1 Armatimonadota bacterium
GAAGTTACACAGTTCAACGGCGTAACTCCTAAGATGAACTAACCTGGCCGACGGGCGTGGGTAAAAGACGGAGCAAAGGGATGAACCTACGTGGGCTGTGGTTGCTGGTAGTAGGGATGCTGGTAGCCGCCACGGTGGCTATGGCCGGTCCATTTTCGGACGTGCCCCGGGGCCATCCGGCTTATAACTCGCTAAACTACTTAGCAGAAAAGGGACTCTTGGTCAATGCGCCGGTGGAAATTAATCCCACTCGGCCCCTGACTCGTTATGAGTTCGCCGTGGCCGTCAGTTATGCTTTGGACAACTTGGCCGAGCAAGTGGCTCGGGCGGGGGATACTCCGCTTTTGGGACCGGTCAATCCTGAGGTGAGCCGGGTGCGGGATGAGATTCAGCAACTGCTAACTGAGTTTCGCGAGGAACTGGTTAAATTGGACGTGGATTTATTGGCCAGCCGTCAACTACTCACCCTCCTGCCCCAGCGCTTGCCCCATTTGGAACCTCCTCCGGCAACTGCCTTCCCCGTTCCTGCCCCCGAGTCGCCTATGACCTCACCTTCTCCCGTTCTATCCTCGGGGGTGGAAGGGGCTATGCCTTCTGTTGCTTCTTCACCTTCGCTGGGGGAAGGACTCGCTGATGGTTCCAGACGCTCCTCCAGCCGCTCACCCCAGAGAAAGGCTTCACCGTCGCGCCGGGCGTCAGAGAGGTTGCTTTCTTCACCTGTAGAAACCTTTCTTAAACCCGCCCAATCTGTGTTCTCCGGCCCTGTATTTCTTCCTCGCTGGGGAGTTGGACGCCGCCCAGCATACCTTTCCCCTTATACTTTAAGCGTGGGCCTTCCCGCCTACCTGGTTTCCAACCCGCGCTGGGAGACTTATTTGGGCAAGACAAAAGTGCAATTCATCGCGGGTCGGGGAACCCTATCCGGTGTGGACGAAGCCCCTCAAAAACCGGTAGAACTTTTCGGTCGAGGTGTACGTACCACTTGGGGCCATCTGGGTCTTAATTACCTGTGGGTAAAGGCTTTGAATCCTGAGCAGTTGCCCGCCGGTACTTTCGCCGCGGGAGAGGTGTACGGGGCAGACATGCGCTTGGCCTGGGGCGACCTAAGTGTCTATTTGGAATATGCCCGTAGCGAAGTGGAGGACAAACGAGGTCAACCGCTGCTGGGTGGGGAAGGGATAGCCTTTGAAGCCGGCACGAGCATCAGTCGCCCTCTGTTTAACGGTCAGGTAACGGCCATGGCGGCCTACCGCCGGGTGGACCCGGCTTTCTTGGGGCCTCTGGGGTTTGGGGGCCTCCAAGGTTTTTGGGGCTGGTTGAGTTATCGGCGGCCTAATTTGAGCATTCTCTCCAGTTACGAACACTACTTTCCGGTGGAAGCTCAACCTTTCGAGACCATCGGACGGACGTTGGCCAACCTCGAATATGGCTCCGATGAAGACCTGCGGTTGAGTCTGGGGTACGAGTTAATCCGTCGGCGGCAGGAGGCCAACCTCGAGGTCTGGGAGCGCTACATCACCGCGGGCCTTTCCTATGGTCTGTCGGACAACGTCTGGCTGAGGATTAATTACCGTTACAGCGATTCCGACAACAGCCCCCGCCGTTGGAAGGACGAAGGCAGCATTGCAGTTTCCGAGGTTTCCATCCGCTTTTAATTTCCTCCGTGGTTGGGGAAAGACCCTACTGTTCACCGTAGGCTTGGGGTTCCTCTTTCCGGTGTGGGCCGGCGAGCCAAAAGTTCCCTCAGGAGATGAAGAGGTGCGCTTACGCGCTCGCCGCATTGACATTTATGCTCCCTCCCAAACCCTCCTCTTAGATGGCCTGGCTTCCCTTACCGATGGTCGGCGAACCTTTGCTGCTGACCACCTGTGGTTGCGCTGGGAGGGAGAGCGGTTTTTATACACCCCAGGGCCAGTCTACCTCTCCACCCCGCAGGGAGAACTGCGCGGGCAGAACCTACTCTATGATTTTGCTCACCGCACCGGTCAACTACGCCGGGTGGAGATGAACTACCGCTTGCCCCTCGCCGCGCGTCCGGAGGATTTGCTTCCCTGGGACGAGTATCCCTTACGCCTGACGGCGGCGCAGGCGGCCTTGACCCCTGACCGACTGCGA
>DTZQ01000386.1 GCA_012961305.1 Armatimonadota bacterium
AGGTCATTCGCGTCAGCGAAACCGGCATCGCTTACTACCAAGTCGGCGAGGACTTGATTCACCACCTCCCCTGGCCAGACCAACGCTGACGGGCGTTCGTTTGCCGCCGAGGACGCAGAAAACGCAAAGAAACAGTTAGCAACTACGCTATGTGGTGTCCCCCAGTTCCTTGCGCAGCCGCTCCAGTTCGGCCTTCAGTTGCTGCCCCACTTCCGCGTAAGCAGGGTCGTCGTAGAGACTGCGAAGTTCATAGGGGTCCTTCTCCAGGTCGAACAGTTCCCATTCGTCTATCGTATAGTAGTAAATCAATTTGTACCGCTCGGTACGGAGGCCGTAATGGGGCCGGGCCCGGTGGGGCCTCGGGTACTCGTAATAGTGGTAGTACATCGAGGTGCGCCAGTCCAGCGGGGGCTCTCTCCGCAGCAGGGGTCGAATGCTGCGACCTTGCATGTCCGCCGGCACAGTTACGCCCGCGTAATCCAAGAACGTGGGGGCGAAGTCCACGTTCAGAACGAAGTGCTCATCTACGCCTCCGGAAGGGACCTCGCGAGGATAGCGCACCAGCAGCGGAATGCGAAGGGATTCCTCGTACATGAAACGCTTGTCGAACCAGCCGTGGTCTCCTAAGAAGAAACCATTGTCCGTGGTGTAGATGACGATGGTATCCTCAGCAAGGCCCGCCTTGTCCAAGTAGTCTAACAGGCGACCCACATTGTCGTCTACCGAAGCGATGGTACGCAGGTAGTCCTTGATGAAACGCTGGTAGTTCCACTTCTTGACTTCTTCCGGCGAGAGGTTCGGAGGTTGCTCCTTCTTGTAATCGGGCATGTCGGCGACGCGCATGTCAGCGTGGGCCGCCGCGCTGGCCCGGTGGCTGTAATCGTCATCGAAGGTTTCAGGTTCGGGAATCTCACGGTCGGCGAAGAGTTGGGCGTGCTTCGCATCCGGCTGCCAACCCCGATGCGGTGCTTTGTGATGGCAGAGTAAACAGAAAGGTTTTTCCTGCTTCCGAACCCGTTCGAGGAACTCCAGGCTGAGGTCGGTGATGATGTCGGTCACGTAGCCCTTGTGTTCCTTCCGCTGCCCCATCTCAATCAGCACCGGGTTGTGGTAACGCCCTTGGCCCGGCAGGATGTTCCAGTACTCGAACCCAGTCGGCTCGCTCTTCAGATGCCACTTGCCCACGATGGCCGTGATATAGCCTGCTTGCTGGAGCAACTTAGGGAAGGTCTGCTGGCTCCCGTCGAAGCGGGTTCGGTTGTCCATGACTCCGTGTCGGTGGCTGTACTTGCCGGTCAGCAGGGTAGCCCGGCTGGGAGCACAGAGCGAGTTGGTCACGAAGCAGTTGGTAAAGCGCATTCCCTCGCGGGCAATGCGGTCCAAGTTCGGCGTGGTATTGATGCGACTCCCGTAGCAACTGAGAGCGTGGGCCGCATGGTCATCGCTCATAATGTACAGGATGTTAGGTCGACGCTGAGCAGCCCAGGAACGGAAATCACCCAACAGAGCAGTGAGGGCCAAACCGCCCAGGGTGGTCATCATCTCGCGACGAGTCATCGGTTGATTGGCCATAGTATTCCTCCTCCCGCCTCACGTATCACACTTACTTAAATCGCGCCAGGTGCCGATTCACCACGGGGCCGGCCATGTAGTTCAGGTCGCCGTTGGTCAGGAAACCGTTCTTCACCAGGAACTCCCGCTGCCCGTTGAGCCAGTCGCGAATGGCGTTCTCGGCCGCGCAGCCCTTTTCCTTGTCGTGGGTGACCTTCTCGTGGTACTCGCTTTCCTTGCAGAGGGCGCAGTAGTGCACCCACACCCGGAAGCCCTTGATGCGGGTGGTGAGGGGTTCGTCGTCGGCCACTGACTCCTCGGTCTCCTCCAACTGCACCGCCAGGTTGCGAAGTTGAGCCACGACGTCCTCCGAGGGCTCCTCGAACATGAGGCGTTCGACGGTCTCCCGCGCAGCGCGAATGGTGTCGGCGACGGGGCCGTAGTAATGCTGGAAGAAGTCGGCACGGGCAGCGGCCAGGTCTAAGTTCACATCCCACATCAACCGATGGTAGAGCCAGCGGGACAGGGGGTCAGGCCACCATACCCCGCTGGGCGGGTTGCAGTCGAAGAAGCCGTCGAAGCCCTTCTCATAGTAGAAGCGCATGTCCTCCTGCATCACGTCGGGCTTGGGAATGAGGTGCGTCCGTCCCGCCGCCAGCGGGCCCAAGAGCACGAGGTCGTAGTAGTACTCGAACACGGTGCGGGTGCCCTGGTAGTTCTGCTTGGCCAGGTAGGCAAGCCAGGCCTCCAGGTTCTTTCGATACTTGACCGAGACTGGATGGTCGTTGGTGAAGGGGCCATGCTGGGTGCCGCCACGGGGACGCGGAGCGTACAGGCAGTCCATCTGGCGACCGTGCTCCAGCAGGTCTACCTTAGTGGGCACCTCCTCGCTGCCGTGATACACAATCCAGCCGAAGACATTAGGCCAGCCGCGCTCCTTCAGTTTGCGCCAGACCTCGTTGTGGACGAGCAGATACCAGTCGGTAGCGTTCCAGCCGCGCTTCTGGCATTGCTCGCAGCGGCACAAAGCGATGCGCCAAGTGTCAGCAGACCACATGCTCACGTAATCAGCGTTCTTACAGGTAGCGAGCACCCAGTTGGCGGCGTTGTCGGTGAACCATTCCAGAGCCGCAGAATTGGATAAACAGAGGGTTTGGCCGTTGTTCTTCCGCTTGCCTTCTGCATCAGCAGGCAACCAATCCTGACGTTCCGAATAATCCATCGGCTGGGGCGAACGGCCATCGGCGAAGTATTGCTTTTCGATGAGGGCCGGCCAGATGTGGCCCCAGCGGTACTGCCTGAGGCCCAGCCGCTTCACTGCGGCTTCCCGCTTTGGCGAACCGGCCACGTGGGTGTAACTGAAGCCCCACTGGACGTGCTGTTCGGGACTGCCGCTGGAGGGCAGGCGACGCGGGAAAGAGGGTTCCCGAACCAAGTTGAAGGACGAGGGCAGGGTAAGGGTGTCCTTCTTCGGGATGATGACACCCAGCGGTGCCGGGCCGTAGAATCGGCAGCCCAGTTCCTCCAAGAGGGCGTAGGCCCCGTAGATGCAACTTCGTGGCATGGCGGCCTCGATGAACACGTCGCCGCTCTGGACCCGCAGCCAGAACCCGTCATGCCTCACCACTTTGGGCACCACACGCATCACGATGCGTGGCGGCGGGGCTTGCTCCGCGATGGGCAGTTCCGCGCCTGTCATCTCGCGGAGGTAGTGCTGGAGTTGCTCCGCCGCGTACTTAGGCGGGCCTTCGGCGGGTGCCAGAATGGTCGCCCGCGGTTGACCCTGCGCCACCAGTACTACCTCGTCATTGCTCATCACGCTACCTCCCCAAAAGATAAACACTGCCATTCCGAGCCATGCTCGCATCCCACGTACCTCCTTCTGGCTTAGAATTGCGCTACTTTAAGTGACCATTCCGCAGGATTTACCCCAATAGGAGATGTCCCCTTTAGAACCTGCTTCCTGCTTCAACGACCGGCTGCTCGTAGACCAACCGCTTTTTGCCTGACCGG
>DTZQ01000387.1 GCA_012961305.1 Armatimonadota bacterium
ACCTTGACCAAAGAGGAGAAAACAACCCTCTTCCGAGTGGTCAAAGAAGCAGCACAGGGGAGAGGGGCAGTCATTGCGGGCACTGGTTCCTACAACACGGCCGAGAGCATTGCCCTAACCCAAGCGGCGGAGGAAATCGGCGTGGACGGGGTGATGCTCGTGTGTCCCTATTACAACAAGCCCCCCCAGCGGGCCCTGATAGCCCACTTCCGCACCATTGCTGAGGCCACTTCCCTGCCGGTTATCCTCTACAACGTGCCCAGCCGCACTGGGCGGAACGTCGAGGCGGCAACTACCTGTACTCTGGCCCAGGTGGAGAACATCGTGGCAATAAAGGAGGCCAGCGGCGATTTGGCTCAAATAGCCCACATTGTCTCCGCAACCCCGGCGGATTTCCTGGTGTACAGTGGCGACGACGCCTTCACCCTCCCCCTGCTGGCAGTCGGCGGCTACGGAGTGGTCAGCGTCGCCTCCCACGTCGCCGGGCGGGAAATGAAAGAACTCATCACCGCTTTCCATCAGGGTAACCCCGGGCGGGCGGGCGAACTACATCGGCGGCTACTGCCGTTGTTTGAAGTGCTATTCCTGCCCTCCTCGGTCAACCCGGCCCCGGTGAAAGCCGCTCTGAACCTGTTAGGCCACTCGGTTGGAGGACTGCGCCTGCCCCTGTTGCCTCTCAACGAGGAGGAAACCGCACAAGTACGCCAAGTATTGGAGTCCCTGGAGTTGTTGTAATCGTCAGAAATGCAGGGGAAATTGAGGACTACTGACCCCGCGGTTTCATCTCTGCTCAGTTTCACCGCCGTATCAACGCGAGCCGTCAGGCCCCCGCGACGGTGAAGGTAAGACCCGCTGCCTGGACCGGAGGGAAGCAGAGGCCCTGTTTCCCTCCGGACAGTCTCAGCGAACTCCGCGCCCTCGGCGGTAAAAATCCGTGACCTTGGTGGTTAAGTGGGCGAAAGGTTGAGATACATGGCAGAAGAACTGAGAATCATCGCTTTGGGCGGCTACGGCGAGGTGGGCAAGAACTTGACCGTGGTCGAATATGGAGAGGACCTCCTGGTGATTGATGTAGGCGTTGCCTTTCCCAATGTGGATATGCTGGGAGTGGAGTTGCTCCTCCCGGACTTTGCCTACCTGCGGGAAAATGCGGCCCGCGTGCGGGGCATCATTTTGACGCACGGCCATGAGGACCACATTGGAGGAGTTCCCTTCCTGCTGCGTGAGGTGCGCATCCCTGTCTACGGCACGCGGTTGACCCTGGGCCTGTTGCGGGGGAAAATGGAAGAACTCACTTCCGCTCCCCTGCCTCCCCTCCACGAAGTCGCCCCTGGCGACCGCTTGTCGTTGGGACCGTTCACGGTGGACTTGATTAGGGTCAACCACAGTATCCCCGATGGGGTAGCCTTGGGAGTGCACACTCCCGCAGGCCTCATCGTCCATTCAGGCGACTTCAAGTTCGACTACACCCCTATAGACGGGCAACTGACCGACTTTGCCCAGTTCGCCCACCTGGGCCAAGAGGGGGTACTGGCCCTGATTGCTGACACTACCAACGTGGGACGAACGGGCTTTACTCCCTCCGAACGGATGGTCGGGGAGACCTTCGCGCACTTGTTCCCCCAGGCTCCCCGACGCATCATTGTGGCCCTGTTCGCCTCCCACCTCCATCGCATCCAACAGGTCTGCGAGGTGGCCGCACGTCAGGGCAGGAAAGTGGTGCCCATAGGCCGAAGCATGGAGCGTTGTGTGCGGATTGCTCTGGAATTAGGGTACTTGCGCGTGGAACCAGACATTTTAGTCCCCCAAGAGGCCCTGGCGCGCTATCGGGATGAGGACTTAGTCCTCCTCACCACCGGCGGGCAGGGAGAGCCGCTTTCGGCCTTAGTGCGCATGGCGCGGGGAGAGCATCGGCAGTTGGAAATTCACGAGGGAGATACCGTAATTATCTCCGCCACCCCCATCCCGGGCAATGAAACGATGGTCTGGCGAACCATAAATGACCTGTTCCGACGGGGTGCGGAGGTAATCTACTATCCCCACGCCCAAGTGCACGTCTCCGGCCATGCCAGTCGGGAGGAAATCAAACTGCTATTCAACCTCCTGCGGCCCCAGTACACCGTTCCCTTTCACGGCGAATATCGCCACCTCGTGGCCTATGCGGATTTGGCGGAGGAAATGGGCCTGCCGCGGGATAATGTCTTTTTGTTGGAAAATGGCGACGTACTGACCCTCTCTGCAACGAAAGCGGCAGTAACTGAGCGAGTTTCGGCAGATACTTTCACCGTGGAGGGAACTAAGGTCCAAAGAATCGTGCCGGCGGTGCTACGGGAGCGGCAGGAATTGGCAGAGTCGGGAGTGGTGTTGGTAGCGGTGACTGTGGATTCGCGCATGGGCACTTTGGTAGCGGGCCCAGAAATCACCGCCCGTGGCTGGTTGGGTGAGGAGGCGGAGTTGGGTGAACTGCTGGCAGCAGCGCGGTTGCGCGTTAAGCAAGCCTTGGCTCGGTTTTCACCCCGCGAACTGCAGGATCCCACCCTAATTGCTAACCGGTTGCGCAACGTGCTGACCCGCTATTTTCACCGCCACACCCATTTTCACCCTTTGGTGGTTCCTTTAACCCTGGAGACGGAAAGGCAATTGTAGACCTACCTAAGATTGAAATCTTGGGCTACCGTTACCCCGTCGGTGGGAGACCGACTTAACCAACTTCCGTTGGTTTGGTAAAGGTAGCCCCGAGTTTGAACTCTGGG
>DTZQ01000388.1 GCA_012961305.1 Armatimonadota bacterium
CTTCTGGCCCAGAGTTCAAACTCGGGGCTACCTTTACCAAACCAACGGAAGTTGGTTAAGTCGGTTTCCCACCGACTTGATAACCGCAGCCCAAGATTTCAATCTTGGGCAGGTCTGCTACAATTACGATGGGTATGCTGAGAAACTGCTCCTACAAGGTCTCCGATACTGCCCAACTGCGGCGAACTCTCCGCCGTTACTACGAAAATGAGGGTGCCGCTGGACACCAACAGCGGGCGATGTATAGGGACTATTTCCATGTCCGGAGGTACTCCTGGGTGCTGCGATTGCTGGAAGCGAGGCCCGGCGACCGCGTTTTGGACGTAGGTTGTGCGGAAGGGATGTACGTGCGGGAGGTTGCCCAACGCGGGGCCTACGCTGTCGGTCTGGATTTGGCGCGTTCCAAATTACTCCGGGCCGAGGAGGAAACCTCAGCCGCGGGTTTGGCCCCGCAAACGGGCTTCCTCCAGGGCGACGCCCTCGAACTGCCCTTCGCGGACCACACCTTCACCGCGGCCCTCTGCTGTGAGGTGCTGGAGCATTTGCTCGACCCAGTCGCGGCGCTGCGGGAAATGGGGCGAGTGGTAGCCGGACGGATAATTGTCAGTGTGCCCAATTTCCCCTACTACAAGCGTCTGTCCGGCCGGGCCCGGCGGGGATTTCTGAGCCCGGCGGAACTGGAGCGGGAACTTTCCGCGCCGGGCAAGGGACACCTGCACGTTTTCACCCCCCGCCGGCTGCGGGAAATGGTGGAGCAGGCCGGACTGCAGGTGGAGGTAATGGTTTCCTCCTGTTTTCGCTTCCCGGTGCGAAGGCCGATTCAGCGTTACCTTCCGGCGGTGGAAACTTGGCTGCGCCGCGCCGACGACTGGTTGGGCCCGGTGCCAGCCCTAACCCCTTTTGCCTACTACCTGATTGTCCGTTGTAGGTCCTGAGATATGCGCATTCTGATTGTGAAACTCAGTTCCATTGGTGACGTGCTGATGGCTACCCCAGTGGCCCAAGCCCTACGGGAGCAATATCCGAGGGCCTTTATCGCTTGGCTGGTGGAAGAGGCTTTCCAGGATGTTGTGCAGGGCAATCCCTATTTGGATGAGGTCCTCGTCTGGCCGCGTCAAAGCCTTTGGGAGCCGTTGCTCAGAGGGGGACGGTGGGGCACTCTGATTCGGGAGTTGGGACGGTTCCAGCAGCAGTTGCGAACCTATCGCTTCGAGGTGGCCCTTGACCTGCAGGGGTTGCTCAAGAGCGCGCTCCTGGCTTGGCTTTCTGGGGCTCCCCGACGGTTGGGGCCGGCCGGAGCGCGGGAGGGGAGTCAACTGCTGTACACCGAGCGGTTATACGACCAACCCGAACTTACCCGCACCAAATTGTATTTGGGCCTCATCGAACCGCTGGTTCCCTTCCGCGACCTGCCCATGACCCTGCCTTTGGGTGAGGGCGACCGGGCCTTTGCGGGGGAGTTTCTGACTGCTCACGGCGTTGACGAGGATACTCCGCTGGCCGCGCTTTGTCCGACCACTACCCGGCCCCAGAAACAATGGGTGGAGGACTACTGGGCGGATTTGGTTCTGGCCCTTGGGGAGCAGTTGGGCATGCGTTCAGTGGTGCTCGGGGGGCCTAAAGACCGGGCTTTGGCCGAAAGGCTGCGGGCGAAAGTGCAGGAGCGGCGGGCTAAAGGAAAGGGTGGGGACTTTCCCCTGCTTTCGGCGGTGGGGCAGACGACCCTCAAGCAAGCCGGCGCCTTGATTGAACGGGCCCAAGTGTGTATGGGGGTGGATACCGGGTTAATGCATTTTGGCCTGGCGGTGGGCACGCCAACCATTGCCCTGTTCGGCTCTACCTCCCCCCGGCGCCTGGGGGACGAACCCAACGTCATCGTCCTCAATCGGCACTTGTCCTGTGCCCCTTGTGGGCGCCATCCTACCTGTCAGGGACGCTACGATTGCATGAGGGGCATCACGGTAGAAGAGGTCCTCACGGCGGCAAAGCAACTGCTAAACCGCTCCGGCTAAGCCCAGATAGGGATTAGTAAGTGTAATTAACCACGAAATCGAGGCGCAGGAGGCGAACGAGGTTGGCATGTATTTTTTTCGCCAAATTTTCCGGGGTTGTGTTCTGGGCCTTAGCGTCAGCCGGGAGGACCTCCAGGAGGGGTTGGACTTCGTATTTGAGCAGGCCGCGCATGCGGGCTATGGCGATGAGTGTAAGTTTGCCCGCGTCGTTTTTTACCAGGCGCAGGTAGTCCGGTTGGAGGCGGGCATCTAACTGAGCGTTGAGGGCTGTGGCAATAGCCTGAGCACGAGCCAGAGGGGTCTTCTGCCGGCCTTTGTCCACCAGGCGAAAGACGACTTCCTCTCCTAACAATACTTCTGCTCCGTTTTGCCCCCCCACTTTAGCCGCCTGGGCTCGGGCTTTAAGGGCCGCAATAACCTCGCGGTCGTTAATGGGCAGGCCCATTCCCCGAATCTGCCGGGCGATAGCGGTCGCCCGCTCGTAGGACCAGGGGTGAGTTTGGGCCGCTCCTAAGTGCAATTGGGGCCGAGACTGGGCTTCGCGGGCCAGACGCTTCATAAAGGTTAGCAGGCCCACAGGGTTGTATCCGGCTGCATGAGCATACAGCACGCCCACATAATCAGCCTCCTGCTCATGTTCGATGCTGTGGGCATTGAGCACCGCTATTTTCAGCCATTCGGACACATAGTACACATCGCCCACGTCTATTTTATCGCTTCCTCCCAGGAGAATGCCGATGAGCACGGCCAATTGAACATTGCCAATGGTTTTTCCCACTTTCTCCATTTGTAGCAGGTGGTGAAACATGCTGTGCCCGACCTCATGGCCCAGCACTCCGGCCAATTCGTCGGGGCTCTGGAGGAAATCGAGCAGACCTTTGGTTACATAAACGTACCCCCCCCAGAGGGAGAAAGCATTCACGTCCTGGGAGTTGAGCACCTTGAAGGTGAAGGACATCTTTTGGGGTTCTTTTTCTTTGGGGGGAGGACTGGGCACCTGTTGAGGACCAAGTTTTTCGGCCGCGGCCACAATTTTTGCCCCGATCTCCTGCACTAAAGCTACCAAGTCCACCTGCTGCCCGCCAAACTTCCTTTCATAACTTTTCAGCACCCCGCCAAATTCTTTTTCAATCTTCGGTGCGGCCTCTCGGCCCAGTCTGAGTTCCTTTTGCAAATCAAAGCGCACCGGACGGCTTAGGTCTATGGCCGCCCAGGCAACGCTGAGCAGTAGAAGCAGCACTCCAACAGCCCAACCTGTTCTTCTTCCCATTTCTTTCTCCTGCCGCTCAGGCCCCTACTCAGGTTAGACTCATTTGTGGTCTAAAGGTTTCATTTTTCATTATAGCACATTTCGTCCCCGGCGACAAGTCCTGCTGGGGGATGAGCATTAGTTTACATAATTTGGCGCCGGTAAAACGTTGACTTAGACCCCCATTTTGTGATATAATGTTTACTGCACGCCTGAGAGGGGTGATTTGTTCCTTTCGGGGTCTGGAGCAACGGTCAGAAATTCCAACCTGACCCCAGGGAGTGCGTGCGGGGGAGGGGAAGACCATGGTACGGCAACATGTTTTGGTAGTGGAAGACGATGACATTGTCCGCCGGCTGTGTGCGGACCTGCTCAAGGAAATGGACTACGAAGTGACCTGTGTAGTAAATGGGCTGTCAGCGGTAACCCGCTTAAGGGAAAGGGCCTTTGACCTCGTTCTGTTAGACTTGGACTTGCCGGGTTTGGATGGCTACAAAGTGTTGGAACTTATGCGGGCTGGTTTGGCTCCCCAAGTGCCGGTAGTAGTCTTAAGCGCTTGGACTTCTGAGGAAGGTCGGCGATTTTGCGAGGGGTACGGGGTTTTAGCCTATTGGGAAAAGCCTTTTGATTTGGAGGATTTGGCTCAACTTTTGGAAACCCTTAAACGAAGGAAACCCACTTTGCCCCCTCAGGGCT
The DNA here is from genome assembly GCA_012961305.1 of Armatimonadota bacterium. Lineage (GTDB taxonomy): Bacteria > Armatimonadota > UBA10988 > UBA10988 > DTZQ01 > DTZQ01. Next base: position 3,958 of record DTZQ01000388.1, read on the forward strand.
TGCCAGAACCCCTAACTGCCCAGGAAAAAGCGGTCTTGTTGGGTTGGCGGCAGGGGAAATCAGACAAGGAGATTGCTGACCGCCTGGGTATCAGTCCCAGCACGGTGGAGAAAATCGGCCGTCGGGTAAGGGAAAAATTGGGGGCTAAAACCCGCCACGAGGCGGCTGCTCTCAGCCGCCAACGTGACGTGATTGCTCAGCGGGGGTGAACGGTCGCACCACGCAGTAAAGCACCACTCTTCCCTCAGGGGCTTATTTTTCGAACCTCCCTTGTAAAATGGAGGGAATCCTCCCCAAATTGGAGGAAATCCTCCATTGACAAACCGCCACAACCGGGGAAAATTTTTACTGGTATGCTTTAGGGCGTGCTTTCCATTTACCAGTGGAGACAACCATGGCTAACTTGCAAGTTCTGGTGGTGGATGATGACGAGGTTATCCGGCTGCTGTGTGCTGATTTGCTCAGCGATATGGGTTATGAGGTAACCTGTGCTGCCGACGGCCAGGAAGCGGTGAGCCATTTGAAGAGGGCCGTTTTTGACTTGGTATTGTTGGACTTGGACCTACCCCTCCTTAGAGGACAGGAAGTACTGCAAATCATGCGCACTGAGTTGGCTTCCGAGGCTTTGGTGATAATTATGAGCGCCTGGATTTCAGAAGATACCCGCCGGTTCGGAGAGAAGTACGGGGTACTGGCCTATTTGGAAAAACCGTTTGACTTGGACGACCTGACCCAACTGCTTCAGGAGTTACCCCAGAGGCCCAAGCGCCCCAAGTAGGGAATAGGACCGTCGGGCCTGACTGGAAGGCAGAAAATTGTTTCCCTGCTTGCCACCCTTGGTCATCGGCCTAATTGGGGGCGACATCGCCATTCAGACGCTCCAGTCGCTCTTCGCCTCCGGCTCAACCTGCCCGTGTACCAGTTTGTGTCCTGACCCGGCTTAGTCTACCGTTTCGGCAAGGGCAACTTCCCCTACGGGGACTTTCAGATAGGGCTTATGAGGAAAGACGAACAAAGTAAACTCCGGGGAACGGCGGATAGGCAGGTGGAACTCACCACCCAAGTCAAGGCCCAGGCCCGGGCGTTGGGATTTGACCTGGTGGGCATTGCGGCCCCGGAGCCCAGTGCCTACGGGGACTTTTACGAAGATTGGCTGGCCCGAGGTTATGCGGGCGAAATGGCCTATTTGGCCCGCCCCGAGGCGGTGGCCAAACGCCGCGACGTGCGGGCGGTTCTGCCCTCCGTACGTTCGGTCATCGTAGTGGGCCTGAACTACTACGCTTCTCCGGCGGAAATAAATTCCCACCCGCCTTCCCTTGCCGGCCGCATTGCCCGCTATGCCTGGGGCACCGACTACCACGGGGTCATGGAGGCGCGGCTGAAGGAGTTGGCCCACTGGTTGCAGGAGATTGGGGGGCCGAAGGTCGAAAGTAAAGTTTACGTGGACACCGGACCGCTGTTGGAGCGAGAATGGGCCGTGCGGGCCGGACTGGGTTGGTTCGGCAAAAATACCCAAGTGCTCAACCAGCAATGGGGTTCCTGGTTTTTCCTGGGCGAAGTCCTCACCAGCCTGGAACTAACTCCCGATGGGCCAATGGCGGCCCACTGTGGCACCTGTACTCGCTGCCTGTCTGCCTGTCCCACCGGGGCCCTCCGGGCCCCCTACCTTTTAGATGCCCGGCGGTGTATTTCTTACCTCACCATTGAACTGAAGGGGCCGATTCCCCGGAACTTGCGCTCCCAGTTGGGAAACTGGATTTTCGGCTGCGATGAGTGTCAAGAGGTGTGTCCTTGGAACCAAAGGCGAGCCCGCTTTCCTGCCGCTTCAACTTTCCACCCGCGGCCAGATTTGGCGAGGCCTGACCTGCTGGAATTGCTTAATTTGACGCCTGCGGAATTCAACCGTCGCTTCCGCGACAGTCCCCTTCGCCGAACCAAGCGGCGGGGTCTCTTGCGTAACCTGTGTGTAGCCTTGGGCAACAGTGGAGACCGGCGGGCGGTGCCGGCCTTAATCCGGGCGTTGGGAGATGCAGAGCCTCTGGTGCGCGCTCATGCTGCCTGGGCGTTGGGACAGTTGGGAGGGTCAGAGGCTCTGACCGCTCTGCGAAGGGCCCGGCGTGGAGAAGCAGACCCCCTGGTGCGGGAGGAAATCGCTCAAGCGACGAAAAAAGAAATAGTGCTTGACAAGGAACGAAGTTTGTGCTATACTAAGGCAAGGAACGACAGAATTGGCAGAAGAGGCCCTTGACTGCTCCCGTAGGAATGGGCGGTGTTCTCTGGAGTTGAGATAAGGAAGCAAGTAACTACTCAGCCGGTTCAACCTGATTGACC
>DTZQ01000389.1 GCA_012961305.1 Armatimonadota bacterium
ACCCCCACAACCGCTTAGCAGGCGGTTGCCTTCGACCACTCGGCCACCTCTCCTCAGAAAGCCAAGTGCTCTCAACCGCTTAATATTGTATCACAAATCGGCAGAAATTTCAAGTCCTTTTTCTCAAAATTGTGCACTCAACCGCACCACCCCTCCAATACGCTGGACCCCTTTACCCCTTCCGCAGCCTCTTTTTACCCCGCAGCAGGGCGACTACCGTGTGCCATTCTTCCAGGCGCAGGAGCCAGATGGCCGCCAGGAACACCACCAAACCGCTCACCGTCCCCCCAATTAGCACCGTCAATCGCCTTTTGAGCATCCCGGCTGGGCCTTCGACCTTGGCCTCCATCACCGCCCCTGTCCCGACCTGCATCGAGGCTCCGGGCCCCCTGGGGGTGAACTGTGCGGGGGGGAGGTTGGTCAGCAGGAACTTGTCCAGGCTCACCGCTCCCTCCTCCAAGCGCAGCGTCAACTCCCGCTGGCCCGCCGTCAGGTGCACCGTTCCCTCGCTCACCCGCCAGCCCCACTTTCTCCCCCCGAGGGTTACTGCCAGTTTTCCCTCCCCACCGACCGTCCAGGTCAGTTTGGCTTCTGAACCCTCGCTGCGGGCGTGAACCCAGAGGCAGTAATCGCCTTCCTCCACCACCACGAGGGCCATCCACGCCAGGGCTGCCTGCTCAGGGGCCAACCGGACCAGTTTGCCCCCGCTGATGTAGGCCAGTTCCGAGGCGACGGCCAAGCTCCGGCCATCCCTCGCTGCCCCCAGTGCTTCCGGCTGGCGAAAGGCCTTCCCCTGAGTCCTCTCCCACAGGCCCAACCGCTCGGCCTGGGGTCTGCTCCAATAACGAAGGCGCGCCGCCTCGGCCTCAAACCACAGTTTGCTCTCTGGGGGCGGGGCCAACTTTATATTAAGCCCCACCACTGGCACCGCCATCAGTCCTACGGCCACTCCCAGGCGGGCCAGGAAGAAGAAGCCTTTCCCCACCTCCAGGGAAGGAACTTTGGTACCCAGGAAAGCCATCAGGAGCACAACCTTAATCAGGCGCGAGACGGTGAAAGCCAGGGCGATGCCCTCGTGGTAGAGGGTATCCATCCACAGGTAGCACAGGGCCACGTGGACGAGGACGGCAAAAACCTCCAGAAGGGTGGGCAAGAGGGTGTCTTTGAGGCTAAAGTAGAAACGCTGTAAGATGATGTCCAGGGCCCACAGGGTCAGGCCCAGGATGTAATAGCCCAGTGCCCCGCAGGTCAGGTAAGTGCTCGCCGGGTCGAACTTGCCACGCTCCATCAGCACCTGAATGACTGGGTAGCGCAGCAGGTAGAAGCCCACGCTGGCAGGCACGAACACCAGCAGGAGACAGCGCAGGCTGGTCATCAGCATGTTCTGGAGTTCGCTTCGGTCTGCCTTCAAGGCCGAGGCCGCGAAATAGGGCAACAGCACAATGGCGAAGGGCTCGATGAGGAGGCGGTAAGGCGTTTCGATGAAGCGGTAGCCGAAGTCCTGGGCAGCCACGTAGTCGTAGAGGCCGAACCTGGCCACCAGCCGGGCAGCGAAAGCCTTGTCCAACAGCCGCCGTCCCTGAAAGAACACCAGGCTGATGACCAGCGGCGCGGCCAGGGCGCACACCCGGCGGAAGTAGGGGTCTTGGAAGTCTAAGCGCGGCCTGAAATACTGGGCCTTGCCCATGAACCCCAGGCCGATGAGATGGACCCCCACGTAGCCCACACAGCCGGCGAAGATGCCGCACACCAGCCCCCAGATGCCCATCTCCACCTTGCCCCAAGCCTGGCCGATGAGGCTGACCCCGACGAGCCCGCCCAGGCCCAGGACTTTGAAGGTGAAGTCCCCCAGGGCCGGCAGGCCGAAGGAGCGGTAACTATTGAGGGTGGCGTAGGTAATCACCCCCGCGCCCAGGAAGACCACCCCACTGAACAGGAGGCGGAAGAACTGGGTGGCCAGGGCCAGGCTTTCCGCCTGCTCGCGGCCCCAACCGGTGTAGCGGGCGATGATGTCCGGCGCGAAAAGGCCCGCCAGGGCCACCGCCGGCAGCAACAGCAGCACCGTCACGCTCAGGAAACTGTTGACCACCTGCCAGCCGCGGGCCTCGCCTTCCCTTTCTCTGACCTCCTCCAAAGTGGGCAGCAGCCCGGGCGCTAAAGCCCCTTTGAGGATTTCGTGCGTCACCAGGAGCACCTCGAAGGCCACAATGTAGCAAGCGTAACTGGCCGTCTGGGTGCCAAAGAAGTAGCCCAGGACGACCTTCTCCAGAAAGCCCAGAACTTTGCAACTCCCCTGAATAAATCCCACCAGGAGGGTGAATTTGAAGATGCTCCCGGCCAGTCTCCGACCCGACTCGCTCATCTGGAACGCCTCTCACCAAGACGCTTGACGGCCTGGTAGGCCGCCCGGGTGCAAGCCTCGAAACCAGCCTCGTTGTAGTTCGCCAGGGCGAGGGCCCGCGCCTTTCGCCCCAACTGTTCCCGCAAAGGCTCATCTCTAAGCAGGCGCACGATTCCCTGCGCCAGAGCCGTCGGCTGAACCTCAGTCAACACGGCCACCTCCTCATTTAACACCTGAGTATGGGCTGGGATGCGGGTGGCCACGATGGGCCTTCCTGCCAGCAAATAGGAGTAAATCTTGAGGGGCGGGTTGGTGCCCCTGCAGCGAGGGGAAACGAGCACGGTGGCCTGCTCCAAGAGGCGCGCTACTTCCGTCAGCGGTCGGTGGCCGAGGAAGGTCACCCGTGACCCTACTTGGAGTTGCCGGGCCAGCCTCTTCAACCGCTCAATTTGGCGTGGCTCTCCGCCTACCAGCAGCAACCGGGCATCTTCCCCCTCCCGCCGGACATGGACCATGGCCTGCAGAAGCAGTTCCAGTCCTTGATTGCGGGAGAAGTTTCCGGCGTAGAGAACTACCGGCGAGGAAGGGAAAAGGGCCCGGGGGGCGGAACCGCAGCCGGGGGTAAGGGGGGGTCTGTTGGGGATGACTACGACTTGGGCCTGTGGGTTGGCCTGCTGCGCCATCCGGCCCAAATGAGGACTGATAGCGATGACCACATCAGCCTGCCGCAGCAGCCAGCGTTCGCCCCACCGAGCGAGGGAAAGCAAGGGGCCAGGTGGAATCACGCCGTAGTTCACCAGTTGCTCGGAGAGGCTGGAATGCATGTCGTACACATGGGGCAGGTGGAACACTCGCCGCAAAATCCCGCCCAGAAGCGCTCCTTCCTCATGGGTGTGGAGGCAATCGTAATCCCTCTCCCGCAGAAGCCGCCAGGCGCGGAAAAACAGGAGGATGTCCAGGAAAAGTTTCCGCAGCGAGGGCCCGATGGGAACCTGACGGATGAAAGGTATCCTCCTCAGCCGCAAAATGCGCACCCCCGGGAGGTGGACTTCCTGGCCGAGGGGATAGGTCAAAAGGTCAATGCGGTATCCCCACCGACTCAGGACTTCCAACCGCTGCCGGATGCTGATAGGGGTCCCGCGTTCCTGAAAGAACGGCTGCGGAGCAATCATCAAAACTCTCATCTCGTCCCCTCTATTTCCCTCCGCCCTGCTCTCAAACTCCACCGCTGGAAAAGCCAATAATTAAGTAACCCGGGCCCAGAGTTGAAAACTCGCCAGTCACTACTTTTGAATACTGGGCCGGGCCCTACTCCTCCAGCCGCAGGCCGCGGGCGAACGCGGACAGGTCGGGCACCGGCACCTCCTCCTTCCCGAGGAGCCACTCTCCCGGCTGGGGCGGGCGCATCAGCCGGCTCAGGAAGACCACCAGGCCCAGCAGCCCGCACAGATACCGCCACAGCACGTCGAGGGCCTCGATGAGGAGTGCCTGCGGTCGGGTGAG
>DTZQ01000390.1 GCA_012961305.1 Armatimonadota bacterium
GAGTTGGACACCCACGTTGCCCTGCTGTGCGAAATTGCCGAAAGCCTGCTACATGCGGGCTTTACCACCTTCTTCTTCCTCAACGGCCACGGGGGGAACCAGGAAACGATGGGCCTGGCCCTGCGACAGTTGCAGGCCGACCACCCGGAAGGCACTTTTGCCGGGGCCTCCTACTGGGATGCCGCCTTGGACGCCCTCCGGTCCCACTTGGAAACCCAGTCCTACGCGGGCCACGCTGGGGAAATGGAAACCTCGCTGATGTTGCACCTCTTCCCGGAACAGGTGCGAGACGACCGCCTGGGGAAGGATGGCCAATGGCTGCCGCCAGTTTTCGCCGGCGTAACCCTGGCCTGGGACGTAGGGGAGCGAACTGACCACGGCGGATTGGGGGACGCCACCGCGGCCTCCGCCGCCAAAGGACAGCGCCTCTTCGCCGCCATCGTGAACCGCTTGGTAGAAGTCATTCGTGCTCTGCGGGCCGGGGAGCATCTGATTTCGTGACTACGTTTCCCACCGACTTGGTAACGGTAGCCCAAGATGTTAACCTTGGGTAGGTCTTCACTTTTCCAGCCGCCCCGGATAGGCTCGCTGCTCCAATTCGGCGATGAACTGCTCTGCCTCCAAAGCCGCCATACAACCCGTTCCAGCCGCAGTTACGGCCTGTTGGTAGCGGTAATCCTGCACATCCCCACAGGCAAACACGCCCGGCACGCTGGTGTGGCAGCGTCTATCGGTGACGATGTAGCCCCGTCCGTCCAGTTCCAACTGTCCGGCGAAGATTTGGGTGTTGGGCTCATGGCCGATGGCCACAAACAGGCCGGTCAGGGGGAGTTCGGACTCCTCGCCGGTTTTGAGGTTTTTAATCCGTAGGCCCTTCACCTTCTCCTCCGGCCCGCTGAGGAGGGCGGTGACGAGGGTATCCCACAGGATTTCTATTTTCTCCTCGGCGAATACCCGCCGCTGGAGGGCCTCACTGGCCCGCAGGCGGTCCCGGCGGTGGATGAGGTACACTTTCTCCACGAAGCGGGTCAGGAAGGTGGCCTCCTCGGCCGCGGCATCACCGCCACCGACCACGGCAACGGTCTGGCCCCGGAAGAAAAACCCATCACAGGTCGCGCAGTAGGACACCCCTCGCCCCAGGAGTTCCTGCTCGCCAGGGATGCCCAACTTTCGGGGCGAGGAGCCGGTGGCGACGATGACCGCTTGGGCCTGATAGTCACCCTGCGCGGTGGTCACGGTGAAGGGATGTTCCTGGAAATTAACCGCGGTCACCGTTTCCAGACGAACCTCGGCTCCGAGCCGCCGGGCCTGTTGCTCCATGCGGGCCATCAGTTCTGGCCCCGGGATGCCCTCGGGGAACCCAGGGAAATTTTCCACCTGTGTCGTCAGGGTCAACTGGCCGCCCGGCAGGTCGCCGGTAAACACCAGCGGCTGCAAATCAGCCCGAGCGGTGTAAATGGCGGCGGTCCAACCCGCACAGCCGGCACCAATGATGATTACCCGGTGCATATTGGGCTCCTTAATTCAGAGCGGTTACGTAAAAGGGGCTGGAATAGGCCAGGGCCCCATCTACCTGCACCACCTTAACGTAGTAAACGGCACGTCCGGCGGGTGCCTGCTCGTCCGTCCAGGAGAACGCCACTTCCAGCGGGGAAGGCGCGTCCCGCAGGCGTTTGATGAGCACCTGCTGCCCTACGCCTCCGGCTGCGAACACCTTCGGCTTGGCCCCGATTTCGCCAAGTTTCACCTCGAAGGTACAGGGCGCGGCCTCAAAGCGCAACCGGGCCTCAGGGGGAGCGTCCACCTCGATAATGACCCCATCCTCATCGCCCGTGGTCTGACTGCACCAGGCCAGGCTGCGCTCCGTCCGCTCGGTGATGCCCTCCAAAGGCGTGTCAAAGGCATAGCCCTCCGCCGCCACAATGCGCCCTTGGCTGAGCGTCAGCCGGCCGTCCCAGACGGTCTGGAAGTAGCGCGGTATCTGGCGCAGACCAGTCCACACGATTTTGAGGCGGTTGGACAGGGGAGCCTGCGCGTTGAGAGGGTGGGAGTACACCACCAGAGGCCGTTCATCTCCGGGGACGAACCGTCGGACTTCCACAGACTCCAGGCCCTCGGTGCCCACCACGCGGCCTTCGATGGTCGGCGGGGTGTCGGTGACAAACGCCTCGCCCATCTGATGCCCGTTGCAGGTAACCCTCAGGAGGATGCGAGCCCCCGAGGTGGCGTAGCAGCGGCGGGCTTTCAGGGCGCGGAAGATGGCCTCGCGGGTTAGTTCCTCGGCCAGCACACAGGTCAACCCGCCATACACGCCGAAGATGTGCGCGCCGGGCGAGGCCGCCCCCGGCCGCCCTTTGTGGTCGTCACTGGTGGCCACGAAACCCACCTCCATCCCCCGCCGCAGGGCCTCGTGCAGAAACCACTCGAACAGGCCCCAGCCGGAGTAGATTTCCAAGAGGGGCTCCAAGGCGGGGTCATGCAAGGAGAGGTTGGCATAGCGTCCTCCCACGTGGGGGATGATGAGCACGTCCCCGCGGCCGGCGAAAGCGCGATAGAGTTCGCTAAGGGGGTAACAGTCCAGCGAGGGGTCCGCTTCGCCTTCGACGTTGGCCCGGCTGGAGCGGCGGAGAGTTTCGTCCTCCTGCAGGAAAATGACATTGTGGTCGCCTCCGCCCGAAGTGTTGCCCGACCACTCGTAGCCCAGGAAGGTGATGAACCGCTGCGGCTCGTGGTACTCCTGCACCGCTTGCTGAATCCGACGCCAGCCCTCGTCGCTGAGGTCGAAGTCATTGCCCTGATTGGAGGCGAAATCCACCGCTGCCACGTCGCGGGCAAAGCGGAAGTAGTCCCCCGCTGAGCCCAACCCCAATGCTTCTTCCGACTGCCCGTGCAGGTCCCCCCAGAAGCGTCGCCAGGTAGGGGGCGTCGCCCGGCACTCGTTGGGATTGGAGACGCTGGTCAGGGCGCAGGTTTCGTCCACCACCCGCAGGCGGTAGAGGCCCGGCGCCTCCGGGATGACCCCCTCGAACCGCTTCACGCCCGCATCCGCAGCGGTGAAAGTGTAGCGGGAAGGCAGTCCCTGCCAGAGTTGGCCGGTGGCTCCTTCCATCCGCAAAGACACCGTGCCTCGGTAGCCCGCTGCCGGGTTGCCCCACCTATCTTCGGCCCGAAGGAGCACCCAGGTGGGCTGTCCACATTCGCCATCCGAGGGAAGGACCACCACCAGCCGCTCCACCTCCCCGCTGACGATTTCCAGGGTGGGGCAGTTCTCCAAGGCGATGAACCGGCGGGTGCTCAGGCAGTCCACGAACACGCGCCACTCACAGCGATGCTCCACGGCCGTTTGGGCCCGCTGTCCCGGCGAGCCGCCGCTAACGTCGCCAAAGGTGAGCACGATTTGCTCGCCGGGGGCGATTTCCCCATCGAACACGTCCACCCGGACGGCGTGATACCAGGGGCGCACGTGTCCCTTGAAGGTGTAGGCGGCCTGGAGTTTGGCAGCCGCGGTGGTTTGCAGGGTGAGGTAGTTTTCGCCCTGCGGGTCGGTCGTCTGGGGACGGCCCCAGTCGGCCGCGAACCGCCAGCACACCACCAGCGCCCCGCCGTTATCTATGCCATACTGCCCGGCCGTGTAGGTGAGCCGCCAGGTGCCGTAACTGCCCGCCACCACCGGGTCAGGTGGGGACAAACTTGCAGAGCCGTACCAGAAATTGTGTTCCGAGGGCATTATTCTCAACTCCTTCCGCATCTTTGCTTTCCCTCTCCCAGCAGCCGCGAACGCTCCTCGAAGGCCCCAGTTTCCTTTCCAGTCCTCTCTACCGGGCAGGTCCTCCGCCCTCCAACAACTTCTCCCCGTGCTCTCTACGGTAGGTGAAAATCATACTCACCCCGTCCAAGCAGTTGAAAATCGCCTCTGTCATTGTATCTCCTTCGGCAAACGCTCCCTGAATCAGCGGGCAGTGGACCAGAAAGCCCCCATCGCCACGCTCAATCGTCAACGGCAGGCGTGCAATCTTGACTTTGCTTTTCATCCTTCATCACCTCGCATTAGTTTCTCAATCGTTTCCGCTTCCCCTACCCTACCGGCCATCCACCAACTGTTCCACCTCCTCCACCGCCTCCATCTCCCCGGTCAGCCGCTGATACTCCCCCTCCAACTCCTCCC
>DTZQ01000391.1 GCA_012961305.1 Armatimonadota bacterium
GGACCCCCCCTTTCTTCCCCCCGCGTGCGGGGGGATAGAGGGGGGGATATCCTGCCTCCTGCCTCGGGGTGGCAGGGCGGTGGCCTACGAACTCAACGATAAGTCGGCCATAGGCCGCAGGCTATCCGCAGGAAAGAAAGGAGGACAAGCAAATGCAGCGGAAAGGACTTGGGTTGCTTTTGGGGGCGCTATTTCTGAGCAGCAACCTCGTTTCCGGGGGAGAAAGGGCTGTTCCCCCGCGTCAGCCAAAGGTCGCGGTATTGAATTTCGAGGACGGTTCCCTGGAGCGCTGGTGGCGTTGGGACTGGCGCGTGGGCCAGGGGGTCGCTGATATGCTTGTGACTTCCCTGGTGCGTACTAAGAAGTTCCAGGTGGTCGAACGGAAACAGTTGGGCAAGGTGCTGGCGGAGCAGGGCCTGCAGCAGACGGCCTTTGTGAACCCGGCTACGGCGGTGAAAGTGGGCAAACTCATGGGAGCCACCCACGTCATCCTGGGCAAAGTGACGGAGTTTTCGCTGGAGGTCAGCGAAATTAACCTGCCTCTCGTAGGAAGGGTGGTCATCAGCAAAGCCCATTGCGCCATAGATGGCCGTCTGGTGGAGGTGGGAACCGGGGTCATTGTCGCGGCCGAAAAGGGAGAGGGCTCCGAAGTGCGCAAGAGGTTACGCTTGAACATTAGCGAACTCGAAGGAACGGAGTTCGGCAGCGAGAGGTTCGAGCGCACCATCTTAGGCAAGGCTGTGCGTCGCGCGTGCGACAACTTGGCGAAAAAGTTCGGCCAAGCAGTCGGCAATCCCGACTTGACCAAAATCGTGGGCAAAGTGGTCTACGTGGACGAGGAAACAGAACAACTGCTCATCAACTTAGGCGGTCGGTTCGGCGTAAAGGTGGGTGACGTATTCGAGGTCTATCGGGAGGGGGAAGTCATCAAAGACCCCGACACGGGCGAGGTGCTTACGGTCATAACCCGGACCTTGGGCCGGATCAAAGTGGTGGGGGTGGAGGAGAAAGTGGCCACTTGCGAGGTCGTTGTGGGCGAACTTTCGCGGATGGCCATTCGCACCTTGGATGACGGGACTAAAGAATACCCCCTGGTACGCCTCAAGGAACGGGCCCCGGAACCCGAGAAGAAGCAGTGACCACCGCCGGATTACCCCGGAGGACTGCCACCGCACTTCTACCTCGGATAGCAGATAGGGTAGATGGCTTATCGCTTGTGGCCTATGGCGTATCGCCTTAAGTTCGTTGAGGGCGTTGGTAAATCGTCAACGGGTCAATAGGTTAATGGGTCAATTGACCAACTGACCTATTGACGCTCTACTCAGCGAGCCTTATGGCGGTTTCGCCCAACCTCTGTGGCCGATGTAGGCCCCTTGATTTTGTGGCCGATTTGTTTTATACTTAGAGGAGCGTTCAGCCCTCAGCAATCCACGATGCGTGATGCAGGCTACCCAAAGCAGGCGGAACGCTTACAAGGGGAGGGAAAAGTATGGCCGAACTAAACTTAGATTTGGACTACCTGCCGCGCCAGCCGCCCAAGAAGGACTACGGCATCGGCTGTGTCGGGGCCGGTTTCATCATGAAGGACTGCCACCTCGTAGCCTACCAAAAGGCCGGCTTTAAGGTGGTGGGCATTACCTCCCGCACGCGGGAGCGGGCCGAGCAAACCGCGCGGGAGCGGGGCGTGCCTCAAGTGTACGACACTCTGGCGGAACTGCTGGCCGACCCGGCGGTGGAAATTGTGGACATTGCCGTGCCGCCCCATGCTCAGTTAGGGGTGGTGCGCGAGGTGGTCCAGCACGCCGACCGGGTGAAGGGGATTCTGGCCCAGAAGCCGCTGGCCATGGACTGCGCAGAGGCGAAGGAGGTAGTGCGGCTGTGTGAGGAAGCGGGCATCGCTTTGGCCGTCAACCAAAACATGCGCTACGACCAGAGCGTTCGGGCCCTCAAGTGCCTGCTGGACCGGGGCTATTTGGGCGAGCCGGTGCTGGCGACCATTGAAATGCGGGCCATTCCCCACTGGATGCCCTGGATTTACGACTACGGTTGGCTGACCTTGCGCATTATGAGCATTCACCATCTGGACTGCTTCCGCTTCTGGTTTGGCGACCCGGAGCGGATTTACTGCAGCGTGCGGCCCGACCCCCGCACGACTTTCACCCACGAGGACGGAATTTGCCTGTACATCCTGGAGTATGCCTCTGGTTTGCGCTGTTCCGCCTGGGATGACGTGTGGACGGGCCCGGCGCGGGAGGGCGCGGAGGGCGACATCTACATCAAATGGCGGGTGGAAGGAACGGACGGGTTGGCCTGGGGCACCATCGGCTGGCCAAACTACCCCTGTCCCACTCCAAGCACGCTTCACTTCTCCACCCGACACCGTCCCGGTTACTGGTTTGAGCCTCGCTGGGAGGAGGTCTGGTTCCCGGACGCCTTTGCGGGCACGATGGGCCAGTTGCTTATTGCAGTGTACGAGGACACGGAGCCGGAAATTAGCGGGCGGGACAACTTGTACACCATGGCCTTAGTGGACGCGGCCTACCGGAGCGCCGCAGAACACCGAGCGGTGAGTCTGGAGGAGATTTTGGAGGGCAGTTAGTCCGTAGCCTATGGCAGCGTATCGTTGAGTTCGTAGGCTACCGCCCTGCCACCCCGAGACAGTTGGCTTATCGGCAATTGGAACAGTTCGATTTGGCCTTGGCCTGTTGGCAGCAGGCGGCGGAAATCTTTCGGGCCATTGAGGACCCGAAGGCGGCGGAAGTGGAGGGCTGGATAGCCCAATTGCGGGAGCAGTTGGGTGGGGAGGCGTTTGCGGAATTGGAGGCGGAAGTAGGGGCGAGGAGGGAGAAGTTATTAAAGGAGGCAGAAAGGAGGTAATCCCCATGCAACTTGGACTCATCAATTCTGCCTGGGAGGGCAGTCCTTTGAGCCTGGTGGAAGGGGTGCGGAAAACTAAGGAAATCGGGTTCGATACCATGGACGTAACCGCCACCTTCGACCCGCTAATCATCACCGCGGAGGACAAGCGGCAGTTGAAAGGGGCAGCGGAGGAAGTTGGTCTGCCCATCGTCTCCGTGTGCTGTGTGGCGGTGGGGCTAATTGATTTCAACCCGGCTGTGCAGCAGTTCCACTTAGACCGGTGCAGGCGTTACCTTGACCTGGGTGCAGAGTTGGAGGCGAAAAACCTGCTGCTGGTGATAGGGGAGTACATCTGGCAGAAGGAGGTCATTCCCCCAGAGGAGCAATGGAAGTGGGGGGTAGAAAATGTGCGCCAGTTGGGGGAATACGCGGCGGAGCGGGGTTTGGAAATCGCGCTGGAGTTGGAGCCTTTTGCCCTGTCGCTCATCAACTGTGTGGACGAAATGGTGCGGTTCCTGGACGACGTGAACCATCCAGCCGTAAAGGCCAACTGCGACATTTCCCACCTGCACCTGGTGCGCACGCCCTTTGCGGACGTGGCCAAACTGGCCGGGCGCATCGGACACGTGCATCTCTCCGACTGCGATGGGGAGAAGCACGGCGACCTCCCGCCGGGCCGAGGAGTGACGCCCATCAAGGAGTATTTGGCAGCCATCCGCGACACGGGTTTCAACGGAGTGGTCAGCATCGAATTGGAGTTTGCTCCCGACCCGGGGAGAATCGTGGAGTGGGTCAGCGAAGCCTACCGTGAAACGGACAAAATCATGCGGGAGTTGGGCTGTAGGGGATAGCCCGTGGCCATCCTCTCATTTACCACCCACCGCGATAGGGGTCGCCAAAGCGACGGACGCGGGCCTGGTCGGCAGTGGGATGCTCTACCGCTTGGGGTTTAATTTCCCTTTCCCACTGTTCCAGAGAATAGTGCTCCTCCACCTTAAAATTGGCCGTGGTGGTGCCCTTGTCCAGGTCGCTGAGGTAGGAAGCACAGTAGGCTTTATAGACCCAGCCGTCTAAAAGGAGGTAAAGAAAGCGGTTAATGCAGTCCGGGGGCAGGTCGAATTGGCCCTCTAAGCGCAGGGTTGGAATGACCCGCCGCGGCTGGTCCTGGTCGTCTCTGTCCCGGGCGACGAGTTCGTCCATGGGATTGGGCACTCGTTGTACTTCGCCAAGGGATTGAAATTCCCCGTTGCGAAAAAGATAGAGTGTAATCCGAGCCGCAGATTTGGATTTCCTCATAACGGCTTTCCTTTCCTCCCAGAATGAGCCCTCCTTTGACCTTACGGCAAGCGTAGCCGCGAGCTTCTGCCTAAGCGTCAACGCCAAGGCTGAGCCGGGCAATGGAGTGATAGATGGGTAGACACGGTAGACGTCCACCCGTCTCTACGCCATCTACGTCCAGAGCGTCCTTCTTGCGCTGAGCCTTTACGTTGGGGCTCCTCTATTGATTATACCGTGTGGGGCGCAATTCGTCAAGGGCAACCTCTTGACGGTACAGCCAGCATTGGGTATAATGGGATGAGCAACTTCATAATTTCATATCTCAAATCTGAAATCTCAAATTTGAAATCTCAAATCTGAAATCTCAAATTTGAA
>DTZQ01000392.1 GCA_012961305.1 Armatimonadota bacterium
AGCGCAAGAAACGCACGTCGGCCAGCACATCCCGCAGGCGCAGGGAAATCAGTTCCGACACCCGCAGGCCCGTAGCATAGAGCAGTTCCAACATGGCTTTGTCCCGCAGGCCCGCCGGAGTGGTCACATCGGGCTGCTGCAAAAGGCGTTCGATTTCCTCCGGGGTGAGCACCTGCGGAAGGCGACGCTTGAGTTTGGGCAGTTCCAACTGGGAGGATACATCATGCCGCAGATAGCCTTCCCGCTCCAAGTACTGGTAGAACATGCGCAAGGCCGTGAGTTTGCGGGAAATGGAAGTCGCCGTAAGGTTCCGGGCCCATAAGCGGGAAGCATAAAGGACCACCGTGTCCGCAGTGGTCTCCGTTATTTCCTCGCAACCGTGAAAGGCAAGGAACTCCGTGTACTGCCGCAGGTCGCTTTCGTAGGCCAAAATGGTGTTTTCGGCCAACCCGCGCTCTGCGGTGAGGTGGTCCAAGAACTCGATGATGAGTTGATAAAGGTCCATTTGGCGTGTTAAGGTGCGGGCGGGTTGGCGTCTGTACGTCTTCACGTACGATAATTTACCCCCCGCTGGCCTCCCAGAACCGCCGGGCCTGCCGGTACTCCTCGCTGGCTAACACGGCCTTGGTGGCCTCGTCGAGGGCCCGTTGGGATTTGTCGTAATGGCCTTGGAAAACTTCGCGGTAGAACTTAGCGTAGAATTCGGCCAGGGGAGCGCGTGGTTCATAGGTCTGGACAATTTCGATTTTCCGGGCGGCTTCTGCAGGGGGGAACAACCCTATGCCCACGCCGGCCAGCAGGGCCATGCCGTAGGAGGCATCCTGGGCGGTGGTGGTACACACCGGCTGGCCGAAGATGTCAGCAGCCAACTGCACCCAGAACGGACTCCGCGCTCCACCGCCCACCATGCGGATTTCCCTCACCTCTTGCCCCGTGGGAGCCAGCAGTCCCCGGATGATTTCGATGGCCTCCCGCACGGCAAAGCAGACCCCTTCCAGAATGGAGCGGATGAGGTTGGCGTCGCCCCGGCTCTCCTTCTCCATCAGGTAGGCCGAAAGGCCGTACCAGGCCCCCTTCCCCTCCGGGGCTTTGACCAGCCGGTCGCCAGTCAGGTAGGGAGAGAACAGCACCCCGTTGCTTCCGGGGGGCACTTGTGCCGCCCGTTCTGTAAGCAGGTCGTAGGGGTCGGGCGCGAATTTTTCGGCCAGGGCTTGGGCCAGGGTTCGGTATTCTCCCCCCAGCACATCGCGGTAGAGGCGCAAACCAATGCCTGCCCCGTTCACGCAGCCCATATTGACCAGCACGTTGGGCACGGTCGAGTAGTGGACTTGGGTGCGCAATTCAGGGTCTACCAACGGCTCCGGGCCAATGGGAGCCACCGCTACCCCGCTGGTGCCCAAGGTGAAAAGCATCTGGCCCACTTCCAACACCCCGCCCGCCAGGGCCCCCGCCAGGCAGTCACCGGCGCCGGCAATTACTGGGGTGCCGGCCGGAAGGCCGGTAGCGGTTGCGGCCTCGGGAGTGACCCGGCCAATTTCGGTGCCCGGTTCGACCAGGCGCGGCGGGGTCAGTTTGTCCAGGCCCAACACCTGGAAGGCCTCCTCTGACCAGCGCTTACGGGGGATGTCCAGGAGCGAGGTCTCTGACCCGCCACAGTAGTCCAGAGCCAATTCCCCCGTGAGTTGAAGCACGATGAGGTCGCGAGGGGTGAGGAACGTCTCCGCTTCCTCCCACACCGGCCCCCACCGTTCGCTCTCCGAATGGCGCTGGCCGGCCTTCCACTCGCTCCAGCGGCGGCGCACGTAGGCCAGATGGGCCCCGGTCCAGTTGGCTAAGAAGTCGTTACAGAGCGTCCGCACCAGGAAATCGTCTCCCAACTGTTCCTTCAGTTGGGCCGCGGCCGCTTGGGCCTCAACCGCTGCCCGGCCATCGTTCCACAGCAAAGCCACCCCTAAGGGCTGGCGGTCGCGATTGAGAAGAACCAACGAATGCATTTGTCCCGTCAGACACACCGCAGCCACTTCCTTGGCCGGGTCTGCACGCTGCAGTTCTTGGGTGACCTTCCGGATAGTGGTGCAGGCTGCTTCTATCATCTCCGCCGGTTTCTGTTCCGTCCAGCCCGGCTGCGGAAGGTAGAGGGGATACTCCGTACTGGCCTCGGCCAGCACGTTCCCCGCCGGGTCAATGGCCACTCCCTTCACGCTTTGGGTACCCACGTCTAATCCCAACAGTGCCTTCATGTTCCTGTGCCTCCCTTGAGTTCGTAATTCAGGATGCAGGATGCCACACCCCTGCCACCGCGATAGAGCCACCCCTGACCACCACTCAGCCCAGTTCCTGGGCTTTTTAGTATATCTTTGACCTCGCCCCAGATTCCTGCTGAGATGAGAGATTGCTCTACTAGGTCATCACACTCTTTGCCTTTTTTTACCAATCCATGTTTGATGGGAGCATATGCTACATTTTCATAGATGGATTTTGGGAATGGGTTTGGCTGTTGAAATACCAT
>DTZQ01000393.1 GCA_012961305.1 Armatimonadota bacterium
CATTGTGCTCCCGGCCGGTCATGGTCGCGCACTCGAAGCCGGAGCCGATTTCAAAGCCTTTCGCCGCCGGCAGGGAGAGCATGGCTTTGGCTAAGTCCGCGTCCAACTTGTCGAACACCGGCTCCCCCCAGCCAGGGGGCACATTCCGACAGACACCCTCCACCACCCCGCCCACCGAATCGCCCCGCTGCTGGATTTCGGCAATGCGGGTCTGCATTTGCTCCGCCATTTCAGGGTCGGGGCAGCGCACGGGGTTGGCTTCGATTTGCTCCCGCGTTACCCTGTCCGAGTCCACCTGCGCAACCAAGGTGTGGATTTGCTTCGTGTAAGCGAGGATTTCCACCCCACAGTGTTCCCGCAGGATTTTCCGGGCAATGGCCCCTGCTGCCACCCGGCCCACAGTTTCCCGAGCACTGGCCCGTCCGCCGCCCTGCCAGTGGCGAATGCCGTATTTGGCCTGATAGGTGTAGTCGGCGTGAGAGGGCCGGTATTTCTCCCGCAGTTCCTCATACTCCTGGGGTCGAGGGTCCCGGTTCCACACCAAAATCAGAATGGGCGTGCCCAGGGTCTTTCCCTCGAACACGCCGGACAGGAGGTGGCAGGCGTCAGTTTCCTGCCGCGGCGTAGTGAGGTTGCTCTGCCCCGGACGGCGGCGGTCGAGTTCCTGCTGGATGTCCGCCTCCGACAGTTCCAGCCGGGGCGGGCAACCGTCCACTACCACTCCCACGGCCCCCCCGTGCGATTCTCCCCAGGTAGTTACCCGAAACAAATGCCCAAAGGTGTTGCCCATCGCTGGTCTCCCACGCTTCCTCGTCCGGTCTTTTCATTCCGACCGGAGGGCAATTTGCTCCCTTTCCTCCTCCGTCTCCGACAAGCGCTGCGGGTCGGTGAGGCGTTCCTGGAACTTGCTCAGCAGGATGTGGAGCACGCTGCGGAGGATGTCACTCTGGCGGGCGACGGCGATGACCTCGCGCATCACCTCGGTGAGGCTCCGGTCGCCCCAGGTGCCGTGCTGGCGGAAGTAAATCAGGGAGGCTCGGCCAATGAGGTAGGTCGTGTATCCGGCTACCACTCCCTGCAACGCCCCACCTACCACTGTGCCCAACCCGGGCACCGCCTTGAGCAGCGACCCAGCAGCCAGCGGCGCGGCCTGAAACACTCCCACTGCGGCCAGCGCTTTGGCGAAATCCTGCCCCAACTTGGTCACCGTGTCCATCCCCAGCGACATGCCGAAAACCACGGCCAAATCGGCAATCATTTTGGCGTTTACGGCGGCATCGGCCACCATGTCTATTACTGGAAAGGGATTCAAGGCTACGGATACCGCTGAGAGGGCCACGTAATTTTCGATGACCTGCTGGGCTTTCCCCTCCCGCAGGGTCAGAATTTTCTCCGCCAACTGCGCCTGAACCTGTTCCCACTGGGTAAAGGCATTGGCTATTAGCAGGGCTTGCCCCTCCTCCCGCACGGCGTCCAAGAGGGCAGCCTGCAGCGCGCTCACGTCGGGTTGGGGGGTGATTCCCACCTCCTGCTCCTGGCCGTCAGGGGTCACTTCTAAGACGACTTTGGGCCGGGGGTCGGCATTGACTTCAACGATTTGCTGGGGAGGCACCAGGCCCGCCAGTCGTTCTTCCAAAGCCGCGTGAATTTCGCGTCGGGCCTCCGGGGTGAAGTTGTCAATTTTATTGAAGGCCACCAGGAGGGGCTTGCCCGCCTGATGTAGGGTCAGGGCCGCTTCGTGCTCGGAAGCGGTGAGGTCTCGTTCCACGACCAGCACCACCAGGTCGGCCCGCACCGCAGCCTCACGGGCCAGTCGCTCTCGGGCCTCCCCCCCAATTTCATCCAGGCCGGGCGTGTCCACCAGCACAATTTTCCCGCCTCCCTCCAGAGACACCTCCCATTCCGTCCCCAACGGGGTAGGCGTCGTTCCACCGATTACGCCGGTGGGCAGCCGGTTCTTTCCCAGCAGGCAATTGATGACGCTGGACTTGCCCGAACTGATAGTGCCGAAAAAGGCAAGGTGCAGTTCGCCCTGGCGGACTTTGGCTTCCAGTTCCTCCAATGCCTGCAACTCCGCCGCGCAGAGGACTCGCTCCTCCTCCGTGTACTCCTGCTTCCGCAGGTGTTCCAGGGAGGCTACGGCCTCCGCCCGCACTCGCTCCGGGGTAACCTGTTCGGCGGGCAGCGGCGGTCGGCGGGTTCGCCAGCGCTGTTTCCACTGCCAAACGATGAGGGCCAGCCCGGACAGTACCGCCACGGCTAAGAGGCCCAAAAAGGTCGCCCCCAGAGCCGGATGCAAGGTGTGCAAGGCCTCCCAGGCGCCCCGGACGTACTTCCAGAGGTAACCCAAGCCCCCCAAAAGCAACGCCCCCAACAGGCTGAACCAGAACACCTGCCGAAACGGGCCCGGCGGAGAGCCGCTCTTGTCCGTTGACTGTGGCTGTGCCTTGCTCATGGTTTGATGGTCATTTCTCCATCTGCCGACCAATTCCTCCTTGCCGCCGGGCGGGAACCATTTTCCCCTTTCTTCCGTTGAATTTTTGAGGCGGAAGCCACAGGCCATCTCTGGGCTACCTTTACCAAACTAATGGAAGTTGGTTCAGTCGGTTTAGAACCGACTTGGTAACGGTAGCCCAAGATTTCAATCTGGGGTAGGTCTGCTAAGCAGCGAGTTTAACGTTGTCGAGGTAAGAGGAGGGCAAAAGATGCAGCGACAAAGCAAATTTTTCGCTTGGCTTTCGGTTTTGCTTTTGGGAGTGATTATCGGCCTCGGGATTTCCATCAGTTTGCACCGGACCTCCGAGGTGGCCGCTCGACAGACGGGCATAGCCCCGCCGTCCCCCTCAGTGGTGGAAGTTCCGGCGGCCGTAAGGGCCTTACAAGATACTTTTGCGGCGGTGGCGGAGGCGGTTAAGCCGGCCGTGGTGTACATTTCGGCCGAGAAAGTCGTGCGCCTGCGCAATCCGCTGGAGGACTTCTTCGGCGACGACTTCTTCCGCTTCTTCTTCGGCCCCCGCTTTGAACCTCCGGAGCAGGAGTTTCGCCAGGAGGGCCTGGGCACGGGGGTCATTGTGGACCGCCGCGGTTACATTTTGACCAACAATCACGTAGTAGAAGGAGCGGAAGAGTTGACGGTGCGTTTGGCTGACAAGCGCGAGTTTGCGGCAGAAATGGTGGGCACCGACCCCGACACCGACCTGGCGGTGATTAAAATTGAGGGGGAGAACCTGCCGGTGGCCCGCATGGGCGATTCCTCTCAGTTGAAGGTCGGCCATTGGGTCTTGGCCATTGGCAACCCCTTCGGCCTGGCCCACACGGTCTCGGCGGGCATTGTGAGTGCTGTGGGCCGTACCGACGTCCACATCGCCCAGTACGAGGACTTCATTCAAACCGATGCAGCCATCAACCCGGGCAACTCTGGGGGGCCGCTGGTTAACCTGCGGGGAGAGGTTGTAGGCATTAACACGGCCATTTTCAGCCAGAGCGGAGGCAGTAATGGCGTCGGTTTCGCCATTCCCATCAACCTGGCCCGGTGGGTAATGGAGCAACTCATCAGCGGCAAGGGCATCGAACGCGGCTATCTGGGAGTGTTGCTGCAGCCCATGGACCGGGCTCTGGCAGAGAGGTTCGGACGGGAAACGGCCGAGGGGGCGCTGATTGCCCAGGTGGAAAAGGGCAGTCCGGCGGACAAGGCGGGACTGAAGGCCGGCGACATCGTACTGGAGTTTGACGGCCGGCCCATTGAGGACCTCTATGAACTGCGCAATTTGGTCGCCCAGACCCCGCCGGGCAAGAAGGTGAAAGTCAAAATCTGGCGCCACAGCCAGGAGAAAACGCTGACCGTGAAGTTGGGCAGCCGAGAGGTACAGGCGGCGGTGCAGGCGGCCAAGCAACGTAAGGCCCTGGGCCTCACCGTGCAGGACATCACTCCGGAGTTGGCCCGGCGGTTCGGCCTGGAGGAGGAGCAAGGGGTGGTCATCGTGGCGGTAGAGCCCAACAGCCTGGCTGCGCGGGCGGGCTTGCGGCCCGGCGACGTAATTGCCGAGGTTGACCGAAAGCCGGTGCGCAACGGGCGCGAATTCGAGCAGGCTCTGGCGGATGCCAACTTGGAGGAAGGCATACTCCTGCTGGTGGTGCGCCGTGGTATCCCCCAGTACCTCCTGCTGCGCCAGTAAGGGGAACCATGACCATTCTAATAACCGGCGCCCAGGGCTGTATCGGTTCTTGGGTGGTCAAAAACTTGGTGGAACGGGGTGCGCGTCCGGTCGTTTACGACTTGACGCGGGAACCCCGGCGGATGCGGCTAATCATGTCGCCGGAGCAAATCGCGCAGGTGACCTTCCTGGAAGACGACGTGCGCGATTTGGAGGGCTTGTGCCGGGCCATTGAGGAACATGACATCACCCACATCCTCCACTTAGCCGCCCTACAAGTGCCAGCCTGCCGGGAGAACCCGGTGCGCGGCGCCCTCATCAATGTCATCGGCACTCTGAACGTCTTCGAGGCCGCTAAACGCACAGGCTGCATTCAGCGCATCGTCTATGCTAGTTCCTGCGCCGTCTACGGTCGGCCAGAAGAGTACCCCTCTCCCGCCCCCCACGAGGCCCTGTTGACCCCCCATACCCACTACGGGGTTTTCAAAGTTTGCAATGAGGGCAATGCCCGCGTCTATTGGGAGGAAGATGGCCTCAGCAGCATTGGCCTGCGGCCCTGGACGGTTTATGGCCCCGGCCGCGACCAGGGCCTCACCAGTGCGCCCACCAAGGCCGTTAAAGCCGCCGTGGTGGGGCGGGAGTATCGGATTCCCTACGGCGGCTACAACGACCTGCAGTTTGTGGACGACGTGGCCAAGTCTTTCCTGCGCTGCCTGGAAGTGCCCTTCGAGGGAGCCGCCGTGTACAACCTGCGGGGGCAGGTGGTCAGCATGGCTGAGGTCATCGCCACCATTGAGGAAGTTGTGCCGGAGGCCAAAGGGTTGCTCTCCCACGGCCAGGGCCAGATTCCCATGGCCTACGATTTGGACGATACCCCTCTCCAGCGGGAGGTGGGCGACCTCCCCCGTACCCCTCTGCGGGAGGGCATTCGCCAAACGGTGGAGGTCTTTCGCCGTTTGCAAGCCGAGGGACGGCTGGAGACAACCGAATTAGAGGCCTGATGCCCTTTTACCCCGCCCTCATCCCTTACCGGTTCTCCCCTGAGGATAACATACCTGGTGGTCTTCTGTCCAGGCTGGAAATTAGGTTCAGTAGGAAAAAGCCGGGGGGGAGCGAATAAATTCCGCTGGCCCTTGCGGCCCTGGCAATTCGAGGAAAAAGGAAACCTGTAAGCATGAGCGAACCCATTACTTTAGCCCTTATCGGCTGTGGGGGCATGGCCGGAGCGCACCAGCAGGCGTTGCGGGAACTCTGGGCGCACGACCTGCGCGGTTTTCAGGTCATCGCCACCTGTGATTTGGACGAAGGTCGGGCAGTAGCCCTGGCTGAAGCCGTGGCCGAATGGCAGGGTTCCTGCCCAGCGGTGTACCCCGACGTGGAAACCCTCCTGACGCGGGAGTCCAACCCCGACGCAGTGGACATCTGTACCGTCCACCGAACCCATCACACAGTTGCCCTTCCCTGTTTCGAGGCGGGCAAACATGTGACCATCGAAAAGCCGTTGGCCATTACCCTGCGGGCTGGGCAGTTGATGCTAAAGGCAGCAGAGCAGGCCGGAACGGTGTTCCAGGTGGCGGAGAACTACCGCCGTACCCCGGAGCAACGGGCCATCAAGTGGGCCCTGGAGCAGGGCCGCATTGGAAAAGTACGCATGCTCTACTGGATTGAGGTGCGGGAGCGGCTCTGGTATTGGGCCTGGCGGGAGCACAGAGACCAGGCCGGGGGAGGCTGGTCTTTGGACGGAGGAGTGCATTTCGCCGATTTGTTCCGCTACCACATTGGCCCCGTGCGCGAACTGTACGCAGGCGTGCGGGCCTACTTCCCCTTCCGCTACCGCAACCGCGAAACTTTGACCGACCTCGTCGCGGTAGACGTGGAGGATACAACCATTGCCATCCTCCATTTCGACAACGGGGTGCTGGGCCAGTGGACTTCCACCACGGCAGCCCCGGGACACGAGTTCAACTGCCGAGCGGTGTACGGGGAGGAGGGTTCCATCACCTGGGGCCGGGGCCTGAAAACGCGCACCTACGAGCGAAGCATGGCCGAACTCGTGACCGAGCACCAGCAGAGCCTGGGAGAGGAGGAGCGGGAGAGGCTCTTCCCCCGTGGCATTACCAATGCCGTGGCCACGGAACTGTGGGAGTTCCTGCAAGCCATCCGCGGCCAGGCGGAAATTGAAACCGACGGCTGGGAAGGTTACCGGGCCGAGGCCATCAGCATAGCCCTCTACGAGTCCGCCGCCCTCAACCGCCCGGTCACCCTCGAAGAAGTGGAAAACTTGGAAGTCGAAACCTATCAGGCGGAAATCAACGCGGGCCTGGGGCTGTGAGCAAAGGAAAGGGCAAGGGAGAAGTTGGGCATGGCCCTGATACAGTTGGCTTTCAATTCCTTCCTCATTGGATTTTCGGGGGCCATTATGCCCGGCCCCGTGTTGGCAGCGACCATTCCGGCCGCGGTGAGGGAGGGTTTTGTGGCCGGGCCGCTAATTGTGCTGGGGCACGGACTGGTGGAAGTGGCTCTGGTTCTACTGGTGGTGTCCAGCCTGGGTGTAGCGCTGCGCCGGGAAGATTCGCCCCTGGTGCGGGGGATTGCTTTGGTCGGTGGCTTGATGCTCCTGCTGATGGGAGGAATGATGCTGCGCGACCTGCCTCACCTGTCCCTGACCTTGACCGCGCAGGGACAAAGGGGCCTGGCTTTGCCACCCGTCCTGGCGGGGGCCCTGTGCTCCCTGAGCAATCCCTACTTCTTCCTCTGGTGGGCCACCATTGGTCTGGGCCTCATCACTCAGGCCCTTAGCGGCTGGGGCCGACTGGGAGTACTAATTTTCTATGGGAGCCACGTTTTGTCGGATTTGGTCTGGTACAGTTTCGTTTCCGGGACGATTGCGGTGGGCAAACGGGCCCTCAGTGACTCCCTGTATCGGGGTCTGATTGGCGTGTGCGCTGTGGCTCTGCTGCTGTTCGGTTTGCGCTTCTTCAGCGCCGGCGTGCGGGGGCAGTTGCCAGGGAGGAAAAATTAGGAGCGATGAGCACATCCTCGGCCCGCGAAGACGCTCGCATTGGTTAAACGGCTCCAACTGGCCAGAAGACCCACCCATCCCAACAGGTTCGTGCTCTTCTCGGTAATGGCCCCGGGTGAAAGCAGCGTTCGTCCAGCACCGTTAAGAGCCGTTTGACCGCCTGTTTCAGGGCCGAGGCGGTGGGAGCGGCAATTTCCAATTGTTGCAGCGACTGGAGGCGAATGCGCGGAGCGGTGAAATTGGGCTTGCCTAAGAGTTGCGTGGCCCTACCTTTTCGCCGTCCGAGGGGCCTCCTGGCTTAGGTCGCATACCGCGTAGGGCACGCCTAAGTGGTTGAAGGCGGCAAAAATGGTCTCCGGAACGAGGCGGTACTCCGGCTGCGTGGTATTGACCAGCACCGCCAGGTTGCCTTTGGCCGACTGAGGTTCAGTCATGATGGGCCTCCGGGGCGGAGAGGGAAAGGTATCCGGCACCCCGTTTCTCCGGCCTCCACAATGGCCAGGGCCACTTCCAAGGCCCGCAAACCGTCGGCCAGGGAAGCACAGGGCTCCAGGGGCAAGTCTGGGTCACGGATACAGCGGGCGAAGTGCTCGTGCATCAGGAGGGTGGCTCCGTTGCCGCGGAGGCTCTCGAACTCCAAAGGACAGGACTGGGGCTTCAGCACCCCGCTTTCATCGGGTTCCAGCCGGGCGGCCCGCGGCCCGCCCAAGCCCAAGGCAGCGTAACCCCGGCGGCCCACCACCTGATAGGTCACCCCCAGGCCCGCCCCTCCCATGGTGGACACAACGGTGGCGGTGGCTTTGTCCTCGGAGGGGCCGAACTCAATGGTAGCGGTGAGCAAGTCAATGGCCTGAGTGTCCGTGTAAATGCCCCGGCGCAGGCAGGCAGAGACGGCAAGGGGCTCCCGGCCCATCACCCACAGAGCCAGGTCCAAATCGTGGGAAATGTAGTCCATAATCCCACAGAGCGGGTCCGGGAGCAGGTAAGGGAGGCTCATCACCCCCCGCGGACGGTTGATGAGCATCTGCACGGGTTCCACCTCCGCCGCGTGAGCCTTCAGGGCTTGCAATTCGGGTCGGAAGCGGCCCTGATAGCCCACTCCCCCGCGCAGTCCTGCCGCCTCCGCGCAGGCAACCAATTCCCGTGCTTTGTCCAAGTCGTCGGCCAGGGGTTTTTCACACAGGACGTGTTTACCTGCTGCCACCACGTCCAAAGCCAGGTCGGCGTGAAACTTCGTCGCGGTAACGATGACCACCGATTCAACGTCGGCGGCGGCTAACATTTCCCGATGGTCGGTGTAGTAGCGCACGCCGAACTGGGTAGCGACTTCCCGGGCCAAATCCTCTATCAGGTCGCACACGGCGACCAGTTCCGCGTTGGCGGCGGCTTGCAGGGCCGGCGCGTGGCCGTTCCGTGTGCGCGGCCCGCAGCCGATTATCCCCGTACGCACTGGTTCCATAGCACCTCCTCACAGTCCGTAGAACTTCAAATACGGGACGTTCAGGGCCCAGGAAAGGCCCAGTTCCTGATAGAAAGCCTCGCGGACCTGAACCGCCCGCTGGTAGGCCGCCTGGTCACCTCGACCCTCCCGCAAAGCGTGTCGGGCCAGCACCACCTCGCGTTGGAGTTGGGTGTAACGCAGGCCCTGTTCCAAGAAGGCAATCCGCGCCAGTATTTCGGGTTGGTCTTGGGCCAATGCCCGCGCCCGTTGGAGCAAGGTGCGACAGGTCGCCAGTAACTCGTCGGTGTACAATGCGGCTAAGAGGTGCAACGTTCGCTTGCGGTCTATGTACTGCCGGGAAGCAGCCAAACGGTCGGTAGCCTCCTCCAGCGTCGCGAAGTACTGCCTGACCGGCTCTGCCGCCGGGCCGAACCCCGCCCGGCAGTAGTCCTCAATGATGGCCTCCACGTCCGCCTGGGGGTCCCACAGCAGTTTAGCCAGCACGTAGTAGTTCAGCCCCTCCGTAGCCCAATTTTGCAAGCAGCCGTCGAAGTCGGTCACCAGCAAGCCCATCCCCACGCACCAGCGCAGGTCTTCGGCCAACTTGTGCCCGTAAATTACTGGGAACCCCATCCCGCTCAGGAGCAGGTTGGGCCGCAGGAAGAGGTGCTTGGCCGCCTTCGCCCAGCCTGCCCAGTACCGCTGCGCGGCGGCTCGGTGGTCCTCGTTGAGGTATCCGAAACCGACGAAGCCGATGAGGACGTTGTCCGGCAACTGGGCCCGCAGCGGCGGAGTACGGTACACGCTGTAGGCATACGCGCCCAAAAATCGGTTCGGGTGCTCCTTGGCCACCAACTCCGCCACGCGGGCATAGAAGGTCACAAACCGGTCTGTCAGCGAGGGGTACTCGAAAGTCGAGCCATCAGGCCGTCGCAGGGTCACTTTCTCCGCTTCGGGCACATCCCAGGCGCGGCAGTGGGAGCACATACAAAAGGTCGTCCGCCCCCCGTCGTTGGGAGAGATGGAAACGGACTCCAACTGCGGATTGGCTGCCAGTTTGGCCTTGGCCTCTGCTGCTACCATGCGAATCAGTTCAGGGTTGGAAACGCACAGCCGGGCCCGGCGGGAGGAAGAACTTTGGTCGCGGCTCCCGTCGGGCTGAAGGGCAAACCATTCAGGATGGTCGGCCCCAAACCGCTCCCACCAGTTGCCGTAGGCGTGGCCGTAGTTCAGGCGCAGGCTCTGGCCAAGTTTCTGATGCCGCCACCAGGAGGAAGATTCCGCGTGTTTGGCCAGGAAGTCCTCCTTGGCCCAACCCAAGCGGTCTAATCCCCGCTGTACGCGGTTGTTGTAGCCCAAGTTGCGAATGCGCCGCTGACGCAAGGGAGGAACGTAGGTCACGTCCAGGGCCTCCACAGTAATCGTGGGACGCCGGGGGATGACCGTCCCCGTCTCCCCCGGCCAGAGCCAACGCACGCCCAGGTGTTCCAGAAAAGTGCTCACCGCGTAGAGTGTCCCCTTCAGCGGCAGGCCAGTTTCGCTTTCGTCGTCGCCCAAGAGGATGAGCGCCTGGCCCTCCGTCTTTAGCCGGATGCCCTCCAAGCCTAAGGCCGCAGAGCGCACCCCCCGGGCGGCAGTGAGTTGACTGTCGCCGACAAGTATTAGGGTTTCCCCCCTCGGGGACAGTTGATTTTCGGCCACGATGGGCACAGTGGCGCCGGAGATACGCCGCAGGTACTCCTGCAACTCCCCTGCTGCCAGTTGGGCGGCCTCTGAGGGTTCCGTGGCGATGACTATGCTGCTCGTCGGCTGCCCCTCCCGGACGAGGGTAAGGGCCGATGCCGAAGAGGCAGCCCCCACCAATAACAATCCCCACCAATGTCTCATGTTTGACCCTCCTGCTTTTTGCCTGAGCGTCAATGCTGGACGGTCGCTTCGTCCACCGGGGCTGTCAGCCGCTCGCGGGCTTCCCGAGGCGACAGGGAGGGCAGCGAACTGAAAACACGCTGCTGCCCCTACAGCCTGCTCCGCAGGGCCAGGCGGTCTGCAGGGGTGCGAATTTGCCTCAGGAATTCGACATACCGGCGGTGGAGTCCTTCCGCCACTTCCCGCTCAGTTTCCAGGCGGTTGCGCTGCTGCTGGGGGTCGGAGGGCAGGTGGTACAACTCATGTGGCCCACCGGGGCCGTAGTAGTGCAGGCACCATTCCTTTTCGGTGATGACGCTGAGCACCCGTTGCTCCGGTCGGCGCGGCAACTGCCAGGAAGAAATGGCCAAATCCCGCACCTGTTCCACCTCTCCCCGCAGGAGCGGGAGCAGACTTCGGCCCGTGCACTCCTCAGGAATGGGCACCCCGGCCGCGTCCAAGATGGTGGGCATGAGGTCCGGCGCCTGGGCAAAGGCATCGGTACGCACCCCGGCCGGCCCGCCCGGGTAGCGAATCATCAGGGGAATGGCGTTCAACTCCAGATACAGCGGACTTCTTCCCTTGCCCACCCAGCCGTGCTCGCCCAGCATGAAACCGTGGTCGGTGGTGAAAATGACCATCGCCCTGTCCCGCAGGCCCACTTCGTCAATTTTGTCCAGCAGTCGGCCCACCCAGCGGTCTACCAGGGTTAGTTCCGCGGCGTACAGGTAGCGCAAGTGCTGGAGTTCCCGCTGGCTGAAAGGTTCGGTGCCCCCGTAGGCCGGGTAGGGAATGACCTCGCCCTCGTAGTCCGGGTCGTACCGTTCGTAGTAGTACCAGGGCGGGTCCCAGGGTTCGTGGGGGTCGAAGGTATCCACGACCAAGCAGAACTTTTCCAACTTGTAGTTGTGCTCCAGCCAAGCCATGGCTTTGCGCATGGTTCGAGCGCAGAAGCGGTCCTCCTCGCTGCGCCACCAGGCGGTATTGCGGGCGTGCTGCAGGAAGGTAGTGTAAGGATTGCGCAGTTTCTCCGGGGCGCAGGGCAGTTCGATTTTCAGGCTGGCATCGGTGATATAGCGGTCGTTCTCCTGTCCGCGAATCCACTCCCAACCGGTGAAGCCCTTATCGAAGTTGAACCCGTCCTTAATGATGTGGGGTGTGTCCACGAAAAATTGGGTGGTAAAGCCCGCCGCCCCTAAGGTAGTGGACAGGGTTACATTGGTGTAGCGCAAGGGCTCCCAGCCATGCTCCGGGAACACGTAAGTGCCGGTGTGTACGTCCCCTCGGTTAGGCACGGTAGCGTAGGAAGCCGTGTATGCGCGGTCGAAGACCAGGCCCTCCGCTGCGAACCGGTCAAGGTTAGGAGTGCTAATCCATTCATTGCCGTACGCGCCTAAGAAGTCCCGACGCACGGTGTCAGAGATGATGAGGATGGTGTTCATGGCTCCTCCTGTTTAATCCGCAGGCCAAAGGCCCCCAGCAGGGCTGTAAACTGGCCCCGACGGGAGTACAGAAAACTCTGCGGTTGGAGATACCCTTCTGCCGCTCCCCCCTTTTTCCCGCGGGCGGGGGGAAGCGAAGGGCCCCCGCTTATCTTGCCAGCATCCTGGCGATGCAGGCCTGAAACTGTTTGGTGGTGATGGGTTTGCTCATCACCGGTCGGCCGGCGGTTTTCAGGAACTCCTGGGTCGTTTCCCGGGCCACGTCGCCGGTCAGAAAGACCACCCGCCGGGCCAACTCCGGGCGGCAGGTCTGCAGGGCGGCATAGAGTTCCTGTCCGGTTAGGCCCGGCATGCGCAGGTCGAGGAAAATCAGGTCGTAATTTTCCCTCTTCAAACGTTCGAGGGCCTCCTGGGGGTCACTTATGGTTTCGATTTGGTGTCCCGCGGCCTTGCCCATGGCCGCTAATAAATCCAACACCATTTTCTCGTCATCTACCACCAAAAGGCGGGCAGGCTTTAACTTGGTTTTCGGGGCTGGACTCGCTGGCTGTACCGCCGAGGGGTGCTCTTCCCCGTAGGCAGGCAGCCACACGGTAAAGGTGGCTCCCTGCCCCGGTTGGCTGTGGAAGGTCAACTGTCCTCCATGCTCCCGCACGATGGTGTGGACGATGGAGAGTCCCAGTCCCGTGCCTTTGCCGGGGTCTTTAGTGGTGAAAAAGGGGTTCAAGATGTGGCTTTGCACCTCTGGAGGAATGCCTGGCCCGTCGTCCTCCACTTCCAAGACTACCCCCTCTTCCTCCCCAGAGAGACCACCTAACCGCCGCTGGACTCGCACGGTAATCATACCCCCCTTCTTGGCGTCCACAATGGCATCTTTAGCATTTTGGACCAGGTTGAGCACCGTTTCCTCCAACTGTCCCAAGTTGCCCCACACCGGCGGCAAGTTTTCGTCGTATTCCGCTACCACGCGCACATTTTCCTTGGCCAACTGGCTTTGGACCAGCCGGAGGGCTTGTTCCACGGCCTCGCGGACGGAGAGGGGTCGCTTGCTCACTTCCCGCTGGGTGCGGGCGAAGTTCAGCAGGTTCTGGACGATTTCTGCTGCCCGCAGTCCAGCCTGCAAAATCTGCTCCAGGTCGTTACGCAACCCCTCCTCCAAATCCTCCCTCCCCAGGGCCAAATCGGCGTAACCCACGACCGCCTGCAGGGGGTTGTTGATTTCATGGGCTACCCCGGCGGCCAACTCGCCGATGGAGGCCAACTTGGACTGGCGGAAAATTTGCTCCTGCCGCTGGCGCTCCTCCGTCAGGTCCCGCAAGGTCAGCACCACTTCCCCCTCTTTCCCCCCGCGGGCGGGGGGAAGCGAAGAGGGGCCGCTACGGACCAAAGATAAAGTTACCTCGAGCAAGCGAGGCCATTCTGCGCCTATGGTGATTTCCTGGCGCACCGATTGGCCCGTTTGTACTACTCGTTCCAGCAGGGGCAACAGTTCCACCCCTCCCAGATGGGTCAACCGCTCTGGGCTGGATTCTCCGGTCAGGGTCTTTAGTAGTTCCCTTGCCGCGGGGTTGGCCACGGCGAGGCGGCCCTCCAAATCCAGAAGCAGGATGCCATCAGTCAGGCTGTGGACTATTGCCTCCAGGCGCGATTGCTCTGCCTGCAGGAGGGCCTCGAGGCGGTGGACAGCCAAGGCCGTTTGGTTGGCCAGGGCGTAAAACACGCGCATATTTTCCTCGGCAAAAGCGTGTTCTTGGGTAGAGGCAATACACATCACCCCCAAAGTCTGCTCCTGTACAATCAGCGGAGCGGCGAAAAAGGAGGCCAACGGGGCACTCAGGGAAGGAGCATGAGCCTCAAATTCCTCGGCTGGATAGACTTTCACCTGCACCTGTTCTATGGGAACCTCGCTTAATTCCTCCACAACGCGCAGGGCCCTCTCCCGCAGCCAGCGGTAGGCCCCTTCCCTCAGGGGACGGGTGGATTGAATCAGTAGTTCCTTCCTCCGGTCGGTCCACAGGAGGGTGGCGACAACTTCGTAAGTGACGCTACGGTACAGAGAAGCGTGGACTAATCGCAGCAATTCGTCGTAGTCCAGCACATAGCCTATTCGCTGGCTCAGTTCGTAAAGGGTTTGCAGTTCGGAAGTACGGGCGGCGACGCGCTGTTCCAGGGTCCGATTGAACTCCTCCAACTCGCGGTAGAGGCGCGCATTTTCCAGGGCGGAGGAGATGAACTGGCCGAACAGTTGGAAGAATTCCGTGTCTTCCTCCTGCAGCAAATCGGAGAGGAGGGACATTACGCCCCATACTTCACCCCCAGCCAAAAGACCCACCGCCATACAGCGATGTACCCCCAGCAGTTCCGTAAGGGCCGGGGTGAGAGCCTTTAGGGGACCGGGCAAGGCCGCACGCACATACTTGGTGATGTCCTCCACAAAGACTGCCTCCCCTCGCGCCAACTGGTTCCACTGGTCAAAGGCTTTTGTGGACACCTCAAATCCAACTGTGGCCCGCTGGAGCAGGGCCTCCACCTTTTGCCGTATAGATGTGGCCAAGGCCACCCTTTCCACCCGCAACGCTTCCCGCGCCGGGTCGTAACGCAAAATGTAGCAGGCCACTCCCAAGCGCTTCAACTCCTCACTGACCGTTTGGAACAGCATCTCCAAGTCCTCAACATGGCGAACTGCCAGACCTACGTTGCGCAGGACGGTAAACAACTCCTCCCGATGTTTGCGTGAGGTGATGTCGCGCAGAATGACCAGGTCGGCCGGGCGGCCTTCCCACTCTACGGGGGCCGAACTGACTTCGACATATTTGACCGTTCCATCGGCGCACCGCCAGTGGTATTCCTGCAGGGGCAAGGTACGGTCGCCAGCCTCTGCTGCTGCCTGCCGCTGCCGGGCAATTTCCCGCTCCCGCTCGGAGCCCAACATGGCGAAGACGTCCAAGGTCTGTCCGGGCTGCCATGGGTATCCGAACAGTTCGGTAAATCGCGGGTTAACGTACACGAACTGGCCGTCCCGAATTACTCCGATGGCGTCCAGGGATTGTTCCAGTATGGTCCGCCAGCGACGCTCGCTGGCCGCCAACTCCCGTTGCAGTTGTTCCTGTTCCCGCTGGGTTGCCCGGAAGGCTACTGCCCGCCGCACCGCGGCTGGCAATTGGTTCAAGTGCTTCTTGAGCACATAATCATCGGCTCCACGGCGGAGAGCCTCCACGGCAATTTCCTCGCTGCCAGTGCCGGTGAGGATGATGAAGGGCAAATTGGGCCAACGTTCCCGACAGAGCCGCAGGGCCTCCAATCCGTCGAATTGAGGGAGTTGGTAGTCCGCGATTACCACCTCGTATTGGCCCTTTTCCAACTCCCGCCAAAAGGCCTCCGCCTCGGCCACAGTAGTTATTTCCGCTCTCATCCCAGCCCGCTCTAAAGTACCCTGTACCAAAAGCACATCGGCCGAGCAGTCCTCGACGAGCAAGATACGAAGGGATTCTCCCATGGATTATACTCCCACCTTTTACAGTAAGCGCAATACAGGCCACACCCCCTTCCCGCGTGCGGCCCCCCTTTCTTCCCCCCGCGTGCGGGGGGGCATCCTGTCTCCTGCATCGGGGGGGCGGGG
>DTZQ01000394.1 GCA_012961305.1 Armatimonadota bacterium
AATCGGTACGACTTCCCTTCCCTTTCCGTTGCCCCGTGTTTCCTCCCCGTCTTCGCTAAGCAGGACACCGAAGGACGTTGCACCAATGAAATCCGTGCCAGGCAGGCCTTGGCGAGCGACGACATTGTTTGGGACCATGTCACCAAAGTCGAAGCCATCGAACCTGACGTGTCCTATCTCTACGACTTCACGATGGCCCATGTACCCAATTTCGTTGGTAATGGCCTGGTACTTCATAACACCCACGTCTTCACTCAGACCACGGGGGCTATTAAAAATGCTTTCGGAGGCCTTTTGCAAGAGAACCGCCACTGGTGCCACGCCCACATTCACGAGGCCCTGGTGGACCTCCTGACCATTCAGCGGGAAATCCATTCGGGCCTGTTTGCGGTTATGGACGGCACCATCGCCGGAAACGGCCCTGGCCCTCGGGCCATGCAGCCCGTAGTGACCAACTACCTCCTGGCCAGCGACGACCAGGTGGCCATCGACGCCATTGCTGCCAAAATCATGGGCTTTGATCCTCTGCAAATCAAGTACCTCCGCCTGGCCCACGAGGCCGGACTGGGCTGCGCCGACCCGCGGGAAATAGAAATTGTCGGAGAGGACCTATCGGCGGTGAACTTAGGCTTTACCGTGGGAGATACCTTTGCCAGCCGGGGGCAGAAGTTGATTTACCACGGGGCCCTCAAGCGGCTGGAACATTTCCTCCTGCGCACGCCCATCGTCCCCTGGGCCTACTTTGCTTCCCGGCTGTACCACGATTTCTTCTGGTTCAACCTCTACGGTCGGGCGCGGCGACGGCGCATCCTGCGAACGGAATGGGGCGACCTGTTCCACTCCTACACCACCTTGGCCCGACAGCAGAGGGAAGAACGCCGCCGCACGGGACGTATAACCCCCCTCGAGGTGCCGGTCAAGTCCGATGAGGGGAAACTGTTGGAATAGCAGGGGAAGGGCCTCCTTGCACAACGCATGTCCTAATCCCTGGCTGAGTAGTCACCCCGTTGGACCTATGTTCTTGAAAGGGATATAGTTTATGTCTGAGCCACCGCAAGTGGAGCCAGAGCCCCGATGGTATCAAGGGGTAAGTCGCTACCAGTGGATTGTGCTGGCGATTGCCTCGGCGGGTTGGGTCTTCGATGTGTTCGAGGGGCAAATATTTGTCGCCAGCATGAATCGGGCGATGGACGACTTGTTGGGCAGTGGAGCCACGCCAGCCAACAAGGCGTTTTACAGCAACATCGCCTTCGCGGCGTTCCTCCTGGGAGGTGCCCTGGGAGGGTTAGTGTTTGGGACGCTGGCCGACCGGATGGGACGTCGCCGCACCATGACCTTCACCATCCTGATGTACTCGCTGTTCACGGGCGTGACCTACTTTGCGCAGCACTGGTGGGACTTGGCAATCCTACGGTTTCTGGTCGCCATGGGCGTCGGAGGCGAGTGGGCGGTGGCAGCGGCGGCGGTGGCGGAGGTGTTTCCGCCGCAGGCCCGTCCCGCTGCTCTGGGCATCTTTCATGCCTCCTCAGTTTTAGGTTCATACTTGGCTGTGGCGGCCGGGGCCACCGTGGTGGTGGCCAACTGGCGCTACGGCTTCCTGCTGGGGTTGATGCCGGCCCTGCTGGTGGTCTGGGTACGGCTCAGCATGCGCGAGCCAGAATCGTGGGAGGCCGCCCGCCGACGCGCCCTTCAGGACTTGAGCCAGAAACTGGGCAGTTTCCGCGAATTGTTCGGCACCCCGAGGTTGCGACGGAACACCCTGGTCGGCACCGGCCTGGCCGCCATCGGTATGGCTACCTTCTGGGGCGTGCACGTGTACGGTAAAGACTTGGTTCGGGAAGCCATCACTGCCCGCTACCTGGCCGAAGAACCGGGAGCCGCGGTGGTTCTGGAGCGAAGGCGCGCCGTGATAACCGAGCATCAGGCCGTGATTCAACAGTGGGAAATGTTGGGTATGTTTTTGGTGACCACTGGGGGAGGATTGGGCCTCTTGGCGTTTGCCCCCTTGGCCGAGCGAACCAATCGCCGTCGGGCTTTTTTGTTCTTCCACTTAGGGGGTTTCCTCATCGTGCTGGTGACCTTCCAGGGGGTCCGAAGGCTGGTTCCGTTGCTCATCGTGCTGCCGCTTTTCGGGTTCCTGACCCTGGGGATGCACGCGGGCTATGCAATTTACTTCCCTGAACTGTTTCCCACGCGGCTGCGGGGCAGCGGGGGCGGATTCTGTTTCAACATCGGACGAGTCATCGCCGCGCCGGCTTTAGTTCTGGGCGGAGCGTTGCAGAAGGTGGAACTGAACCGGTTCCTGACCCCTCAACTTCTCTCTCCTCTAAGGGCCCTGGGTCTGGTCTCGGCGGAACTTACCCACCGGGGCAAGGTTTTTCACCTCACCCTGCGCACCGCAGTCACGCTGATGGGCCTGCTGTTCTTCGTAGGTGTGGGCTTGCTGGCCTGGGCTCCGGAGACGAAGGGCAAACCCTTGCCCGAGTAGCAGTTTTTCGCCGCTAAGGGAAGAATGCGGCGCGTCTAACGGTGTAAACCGCAACCCCCTACCCACCGGGGCAGTGAGGCTTGCGTCCTCCCAACTACCGCGTAACCTCCCAAACCAGGTGCGGCAGTTCGGGCAAAATGAGTTTCTCCAGGGCCAGCCGCACCGCGCCGGAGGAGCCGGGCACGGAGATAATGACTTTCCCCCGGTAAACTCCGGCCGTGGCCCGGGAGTGAATGGCAGCCGAGCCGATTTCCTGATAACTGAGCAGCCGGAAGATTTCCCCAAATCCCGGCAGCCGCTTCTCCAGCAGACCGTCGAGGACCTCGAAGGTAGTATCCCGGCGGGAGATGCCCGTGCCGCCGTTGAACAGGAGGGCTTCGCATTTTCCCTCCCCCACTAACTGCTCCACTACGGCCCGAATTTGCTCCGGCTCATCGGGTACGATTTGGTAGTGCACAATGGTATGCCCGGCTGCGGTCAGGCCTTCTTTCATCAACTGGCCGCTGTGGTCAGTTTCCTCCGTGCGGGTATCGCTGACCGTAATCACTGCGCAGGCGACGCTCCGCCGGGCCCGCGCCCGATGTTCCAAATGAGATTGGCTCATCCCCTCAGCCCCTCCCGCGGGGTGAGAACCGCAGGCGATTTCACTGCCTCTCCCTTCGGCCCCAGCGCAGCAGTTCCCGCAGGGGAGAAACTGCCGAGGGCTTTGCTTCCTCTGGCGGGGTCGGTTCTGGCTCCTCTGAGGGCGGGGTTATCACCCTGTACAGTTCCTCCATCTGGGGAGGATAGGGTTCACCGTTCAAAGTGCGTTCCAAAAGGTCTTTAGTCTGATAATCATAGGCCAAAGCCAACCGCCGCTGACCCTCACTCACCCGCACTCGGCGCAGTAGGGCAAAAGGATGAGGCCGAACAATCTCTTCGTCGCGGGTCCAGGTTTCGATGATGGTTATCCGGCGGCAGTAATTGGTGAACGCTGCCACATCGGGAAATTCCTTCCGCGTTCCAGCCACAATTACCACTCCGTTGCCCAACCCCTCGGCCAACATGGCTTGGGCCTTTTCCCCTTCCAGATGTGGCAGGCGTATCTCTAACTGACCCTCATTGACCCGCAGGTAAAAGGACCCCTCTTCAATTTCCTGGGTG
The DNA here is from genome assembly GCA_012961305.1 of Armatimonadota bacterium. GTDB lineage: Bacteria > Armatimonadota > UBA10988 > UBA10988 > DTZQ01 > DTZQ01. The sequence goes on from DTZQ01000394.1 coordinate 3,632, forward strand.
GTCCAGTTCGCCCGCTGTAGAGGCTTAAAGCCGAAAAAAGCCTCGCCGCACTCCACTGCTACCCAGTTGGGCGCGTACTTTTCCTCCTGACCCGTAGGCAGCACCAGTTCGCCATCCAGGTACACCCGGCCGGTGAACCGCGGGAAGCAAAGAACGTACTCCAGCCGCCGTAATTCGGCGTCCAAGCGGCTTAGGTCGGTGAGCACCAGCAGCAGGTTTTCGTGCTGGTGGCTGAGCAAGCGAATGACGGGGGAGAAAGAACGCCGGGGGACAATTGTGCGGCTGGCGAAATCGTAGACCTCGCTGGGGTGTTGCCGGGTCACACCATCCGCGTCTACTGTCCGCAGGCGAAGGAAGCCGTAATTATCTTCCCCTTGACCAGCGGAAAAGGCCACCGGACAGTCCTGCCATCCTGCTCCCTGCTCTCCGTCCTCATAAACGATGGCCGGATAGGGATAGTCCAAAATCGCTCCCAGGGCGTAGGATTCGGTGAGGTAGGTAACGGCCAGGGTGTCGTCGAACAGCCTTCCCCAAAGGATACGGGGGAAGCCATTAATTTCCCTTGGGGTCAAGGGAACCCGATTATGCAGTTCGCACACCAAAAAGGCCCAGGGGTCAGCCTCAGGCAAAGTCCCAATGTACCCTAACAGCCAATCACAGGGGTTAGCGCTGACCGCCCGGCCGTCCAAGTGAACCAGTCGGCGGCTGGGCACCGGCTTACGCCCGGCGAAGAAGGCCCTTTCCGTCAACAGCACCTTCTTCAACTCCCGCGCTTGCTGCTGCACCTGCGGTTCGCGGGCAAATCCCTCCAGCAGGGACAAAGCCACCAAACTGAGCAGGGTGCTTGAGGGAGAATAACCCTCCGGCAGACCTCGCCGGAAGGTGTACTCATAGAAAGTGCGCCAGCGTCGCTGGGCGCTTCGCACCGCCCGGTCCTGCTTCAGCAGTTGGCCCACCAGTAAAGCACAGGTCAGTTCACCCAAGCAGGCACTGGTTTCACCCAGGGGGGCAGGATGAGCAGTAAACAGAGGCAAGGACCGGCCCAAAGAAGCACGCAGTTCTTCGATTAGTTGGGGGGGCAAATCGGCTCCACGGAAATAGTAAGTGGCCAACAAGCCCAAAGTGATGATAAAACCGGCTCGAGGGTCAAAGCACTCTGGGTCTTCGGCGTACCAGCGGTAGTTGCCATAAGTAGGGGACTTCGGGTTATCATCTTGCGCGTACAATACCGCCCGCAGAGTCCGTGCTCCTCGCCCACTTTGGCGGCGTACAGTTAGCAAGCCTAAGGCATACAGCAAACTGGAGGGGACTTCATGGTAGGGCCCCTCTGCGGGCAGGGAGGGAGCACTTTCCGGTTTACAGTAGTGCACCTTCGCCACTTGTAGCAGGGCGGATTTCTCCTCGTAAAGGGCATCCAACTCCGCCAGCCAGTTTTGCAACTGTTCCATTAGGGAACCTCCAATCCCTGCTGGGGAAGGTAATAATTGCCCTGCCACAGGTTGAACCCGAAGGGCCCGAGGAAGCCTTGAATGCCGTCAGGGGTGAGGATAATCTGATTGCGGCCCCGACGGCGAGGGTTGAAATTAAAGCCCAATCCCGCACCCCCTCCCCAAAGCCCACTGAGGTACTGCTGGGCCAAGGAAAGCCCCCCTCGACCCAGATTGAAGGTGTCCAGGTAACTGCGCCGTCGGCCGGGATTAGCATAGAGGCCGCTAAAGCCCAAGAAGTTGCCAAAGCCGTCCCGGAGAATAATCCCCTGGGGAGGCATTCCCCCCAGCCCAGGAACACCAATGCCTCCCAGCAGTTGGGCCACCACTGAGGCTTGCTGGTGGTTCACCGGTATCTTGGCCGCTATGTACCTCTGCGGTGGCTTGGGCAAAGGAGTTTCGGGCTCCGGCGAGGACGCGGGCGGGGGAGGTACTTCCGTGGCCAGACTGTCTCCCTCTGAGGCCGCCGCCGGAGCGGAAGGGGTCGAATCTTCCTGGGGTTTGGGCCTCTCCGGCGGCTTGGGATACACCAAATAAATGCCCTCCTGCACCTCAAAGGTGGCGTTCACCTGGTCAAGGAGCAGACGCAGTACCCGTTGCAGGGGGAGATTGTGCAGGCGGGCGGTGAGCCGTCCCCGCACCTGGGGGGCCAGAACAAAACCCACTCCGGCCTGCTCTCCCAACTTGCGCAGGGCCTCGCGGACGTCCGTGTCCTTCAGTTCAATGGACACCAGCGGCCCTTCGTCCTTGGTGGCCTCCTCGGCTCTTAGCCAGTCCCCTCTGCCTACCGTCATCCCTGTGAGCAACAGGAGAAAAATGAACTTACGCATAGTTGGTTTTTCTCAAATACCTTTAGCCTTTAACTTTGTGCTTTCGGGTGCTTTAAGAGGTGCTGGA
>DTZQ01000395.1 GCA_012961305.1 Armatimonadota bacterium
ACAAAAGCCCCAGGTGTCTGACCCTCCAATTGATTTTGCATCCTGCTGAGGGGTGTGTTATAATTATAGCACATTTTTTCCGGCGTGTCAACTACTTGAGCAAAAACCGCACCAAAGTACTTGACACCAAAATTGCGGAGGTGAACATGACTCCCAAAGAACGGGCCAAAGCGGCGTTGGAGTTGCGGCTGCCCGATGACTTGGTGCCGACCTTTGAGTTGGAGTTCCAATTGGCCCCAGAACTGTTCGGCACCGATTTTAAGCCCCTGAAGGGATTGGAGGGCAAGGAGTTAGAGGCTGCCGTTCAGCACAATGCAGAACTGCACCTGCGAATTGCTGAACGCCTGGACTATTCCATCATTCGCGCTCCCGACGTGCGGGTGCTGCGGGCGTTGGTGAAGTTGGGTGCGAACCGGAAACATCTCCTCTGCGGAGAGGCCGACGGAACTATGGGCATCCCCAGCGGAGAGAACATGATGGAGGTGGCTTATCGCCTGTTTGAGCACCCCGATGAGGTGCACGAAACGCTGGCCCGCAACGCAGAGGCTGCCATCCAACGGGGAATTGAGCAGTTGGAAGCCGGAGCCGAATGCCTGACTATGTGTGCCGACTATTGCTTCAACGACGGGCCATTCCTCTCTCCCCCTATGTTCGCCGAATTCGTAACCCCCTACCTGCACCGAATCATCGCCGCCCACCGCCGCCACGGGGCCTACGTCATCAAGCACACCGACGGCAACATCATGCCTATTCTCGACCAATTGGTGGCCTGTGAACCCCACGGCCTACACTCCCTTGACCCCCAGGCCGGGGTGGACCTTGCCGAGGTTAAGCGGTTGGTGGGGGATAAGGTGTGCCTCTGTGGGAACGTGCAATGCAGCCTGCTGCAAACGGGCACCCGCGAGGAAATCCGGGCCAACGCCCTGTACGCCCTGCGACACGGGATGCCCGAGGGAGGATATATCTACTGCACCAGCAACGTGGCCTTTCGGGGCCTGCCCTTGGAACGGTACTTGTACCTCTTAGAACTGCGCCAGCAGTATGGGCGCTACGACCGACCCACGGATTGGTCCACCCTGGAAAAGGAAGTGGCCGCCGGCCGACCCATGTATCCCCTGCGGAGGGGGCTCTCAGGCCGCTGAATGTCACCGCCCTGCCACCGCGATGCAGGATGCGGGCATTGCTTAGGGGATAGGGTCGGAAGGTTTGAACGTTCCAGCGTTAACCTACAACACGCATCCTGACCAACAGTCTCAAGGGTTCCAGCGGTTCCCTTAATTTCGGTCAGGCCAAGCGATGGAGGCCAGCGTTGAGGGCGGCCTGGACTGCTGCCCGGAACTCCTCCCGGGCGGGGCGGCGGGCAATTTCGGGGAACTCCAGGGCGCGGTAGCAGGGGCGGTACTGAGCCATGACGTTGACGTAAGTGTGGGGGGAAAGTTCCTCGGCCAGGAAGCGCATGGCTTCTTCTGTTCCGGCCAGGTTGTTGGGCAGCACCAGGTGACGGACAATCATGCCCCGCAGGGCGATGCCCCGCTCATCAACTACCAAGTCGCCCACCTGACGGTGCATCTCCTTCAGGGCGGCCTTGACTATCAGCGGATAGTCCTCGGCTCCCGACAGCCGCTTGGCCACCGTCGCCTCGGTGTACTTGAAATCAGGCATGTAAATGTCGAACACGCCGTCCAACAGGCGGAGCGTTTCCACCGACTCATACCCGCCGCAGTTGTACACTAAAGGTACATTCAAATCCCGTTCCGCAGCGAGGACAATGGCCTCTAACAGTTGGGGTACGACGTGGGTGGGAGTGACGAAATTGATGTTATGACACCCCCGTGCTTGCAGGGCCAACATCATGTTCGCCAACTGTTCCGGGGCGACGGGATGGCCGTGTCCTAAGTGGCTGATGTCATAGTTCTGGCAGAAGACGCAGCGCAGGTTACAGTAGGTCAGGAAAATCGTTCCCGACCCATAGTAGCCCACTAACGGCGATTCCTCCCCGAAGTGGGGGCCGAAACTGGAAACCATCGCTTGTCGTCCCACACGGCAGGTGCCCTTCTCCCCGGCCAGGCGGTTCACTCCACAGGCCCGCGGACAGACCCGACATTCCCGCAGGAGCGAAAGGGCTCGTTCTACCCGCCGTTGCAACTCCCCGCTCTGCTGCAAACGTTGATAAGCCGGTATGAACATGGCTTCGTCCTCCTCGCCGCGATATAGCCACCGCTGGCATCGCGGTGACGGTGAGGTGACATCCAGCCTCACGCCCCCCGACCAACGGTCTCAACGAAGGATTTCGCCCCCGGGGGTCAATTTCCTTCCTGAAAGAGCAACCTTTTGGCCGCTTGGAGGTACAAACATAATGTAAGCGTTCGCTCATCAGCGGTCAACCTCGGGCTCTAAAAACTAATTAGCCAAAACGTCAACGTTTCGGCTGCGCGGGGCAAGCGTGCTGAAAGCACGCTGCGAAGCCAGAAGGGTGTCT
>DTZQ01000396.1 GCA_012961305.1 Armatimonadota bacterium
GCCGGGCCAACCACCCAGCCACCAAAGCCAGAGCCACGTAGGCCCCGGCAGCCTGGGTTCGGTCGTAGGGAAAGGGTGCGTAGGGTTCGGTGATGCCCACAATGGTGCCCGCCACCCGGCTAATCCGCAGCAGGAGGTAGGAAACCCAGATGGAAAAGGTTACCTCGGTGCTCATGAGGTAGCCCAACCCAATGAGTTCCGGCCGCCATTGGATGTTCAGGGGCCGGAGGCCATTCCAAGGCCGGGCGACGAAATACTGCCCTATGTCGAAGCCCCGTCCGGGGGTGGGGAAGGCGGGAATGAACGCATGTACCATGTGGGTCAGGTTGTAGAGGAAGGAGAGGCCCACTCCCAACCACAGGAACGGATTTCTGAGAATGCCCGCCCCCGGTGCCTCTGGTTGGGGAGTGAGTTCGGCAATGACCTGCATTAGGGGGTAAGTCAGCCGCTCCCGCTCCGTCCACTGCCGCCGAAACAGCACACACAGGCACAAAAGGGTGAAAAAGAGCACCGTGCAGAAAGCCCCCCAAATCACCAGCGCCGGCAGCCAGGTGGCCCAGGGCACGCCCATGGTTTGGCCGACAAAGGCGGCGCGAATCACTTTTTCGTCCCGGGGCCCGTACCATGGGGGCAGACGCTCCCAGACCTCCAGAAGGTGATTCTCCGGCTTGGCGAAGTAGAACGGAGCGATGAGGGCTGGTAGTAACATTCGCATCAGGCCAATGGAGTTAAGCAGCGGGGTGAGGGAGACCACGATGAAAATGACCATGACCTCGGCCCGGGTGAAAGCCAGGGCCGGATGCAGCCGTCCGAGGGCCGGATTCAAAGCGAGAAATAGGCACAGCACAGCCATCGCCGGAATGACCGGTACGCTCTCGCCCAACTGCACCGCGTGGGCGACGAGGCCATCCTGCCGCATCCACAGTCCGGCCACCCAGGCCAGCAACGTGGCCACCACCAGCGCCCGCAGCGTCACTCCCCCCCGAAAGGCAGACTCGCCCCTGCTTTGCCGTTGATAGCGCGGGAAAAAGGCCATCCGACTCTCCCTCCGCTTCGCCTCTCCTCTCCTTCGCGAACGGAGAGAGAATTCCTCCCCTGCCGTATGGCCCATGCGTTTTCACCGCTGAGGTGTTATACTTTCAGAAATCACACCGTCTTGAGGACTGGCCGGTGGATATGCTCCTCCCCCCTTGTCGAGGAAATCAAAGGCACTTTTGCTCAACTGGCGAGCCCCATTTTGGAACAGGTACGTCAGAGCGCAGTCCCCCGGTCGGAACTGCGAATCTCGGTTCTGCCAATGCCTGGGGCGAGAGGCCCAATTGGTCCGCTCTCAGCCACCCTGGTTTCTGTGGCCACGCGAAGGAGCGGAGGTAGCGGATGGTTCCACCTTCCTCCGCCCAAGGCAGGAAGGTCTCGCGGAACAACCCCTAACTACTCCGCTCCCCCTAAAAATCCCTCATGGAAAAAAACGGGTTCATATCCAAGTTCTGTTACCCAGCGGATAGCCGTGTCCAGTCGCTGTGGGTGGTCAGGGAGGTAGTGGTGATAGAAAGGCCAGAAGTACTGCTCATGAGTGAACAGGTCCATGATTTCCGCCCGGTTGGGGTCGCGGGCTAACGATTCGAGGGTGGGTGCGATTTGCTCGACCGGCGTCAGGTTGCATACGAGGTCAATTTTGGAAAAGACTATTCCGCTATCAAAGTCCACCAGAGCATCGTGACGGGCAAGGTACTCTGAGCGGTCATCATCTAAGAAGTAGTTGACATCCCAACCGCCGTTTCTACGGGTGAAAGTGCCGCTGAGCACCCGAACTCCCCTCTCTACCAGGACCGGCAGGGCTTGAGGTTGTACCATGCCCCAATGGATGACTGTCGGTGGGGAATAGGTCTGTTCACCCGCAAAACGGAGGATTTGTTCTGCCACTAAGTCGAGGTCGGCCGCCAACTTCTCCGCCGGCGCGTACTGATAAGGTCGGTCCGGCTTGTTCGCGTAGGCATGAAAGGACAGTTTCAACCACTCGGCGTTGTCCTGCCACTCGCCTTTGTACCGGTCGGGAAACTGGGGCAGTTCAAAACCCTCTTCAGTGGTGTAGTAGATGTTCAACACGAACTTCGCGCCGTACTTCTGGTGCAGTTGGCGAAGCAGGTTCAGGTAGAAGCAATCGAACAGCGAGGCATACTGTTTCTGGGCGATGTCGCGCAGGAAGAAACTGTTGTCATCAATGGAGAAACGATAGCGGGGACGGGAGTATTGGTCCCAAATGACCCGCACTCGGTGCTCCTGACGACCCAGACTACCTTCTGCTACGGCAATGATTTCCGTCTCCCTCTCCCGCAGCACAACCTCGGCGGTGAAGGTGGTGCCTGCTCGCTCGGCCAATTGCCCGTTGACCGTCACGCGGTCGCGTAGAGAGGCTACTCCCCGAACGCGAACCTTTAGCCCCCCTTCGACTTCCTCTCCCTGCCGATGGTTCAGTACCGCTCCCTGAAAAGGCTCTTCAATCTTAAACACGGTTCGACCCTCCTTATGACCATTATTTGCAAATCAACAGAGTCTCTACTTTCCGCTAAATTTGCCTGAAGCGGAAGACATGTCCATAATTACAGTGATACTTACACCAACACTGTAAGGAGGAGCCATGTCAACCGCTTCAGA
>DTZQ01000397.1 GCA_012961305.1 Armatimonadota bacterium
CTTGCCGATGATGATCTCCGTCTCGTCCAGTTGTTCCTGTCCTTCTCCAAGGTCCTCCTTGTCTCCTCCGCGCTGGTAGTAACTTTCGCGGTAGATGAACAGCACCACGTCCGCATCGGCCTCGATTTGCCCGCTCTCCCGCAGGTCAGAAAGCATGGGGCGTTTGTCATGCCGCTGCTCCACCGCCCGGCTCAACTGAGCACAAGCGATAAGGGGCACATCCAGTTCTCGGGCCAGGGATTTCAGGGAGCGGGTGATTTCAGATATTTCCTGCACCCGGCTGTCGTAGCGACCCGTAGCGCGCATCAACTGCAAGTAATCCACAATGATAAGTCCCAACCCGTACTCAGCCCTCAGTCGTCGGGCTTTGGCTCGCATTTCTATGGGGGTCATGGCCGGGGTATCGTCAATGAAAATGGGGGCCTCGTTTAGCAGGTCAATGGCCCGGGCCAACCGCTGCCAGTCGTCCTGGGAGAAATGCCCCGTGCGCCAGCGGTGCAGGTTAATGCGGGCCTGGGCGCAGAGCATCCCCTGCACCAGTTGCTCCTTGCTCATCTCCAAACTGAAAATCCCCACTGGCTTGCGCTCATGAATGGCGGCATACTGGGCGATATTAGTGGCCAAACTCGTCTTCCCCATGGCCGGCCGCCCGGCAATGATAATCAGGTCCGACTTCTGGAATCCCGCCGTCATGTAGTCCAAATCCGGGAAACCCGTGGACAGGCCCACTACGGCACTTTTAGCGTGAAATTTTTGGTCTGCCTCATCGAAGGCTCGCCGGAGGAGGGGCTTTATGGGCACAAAGTCATGGGAGACCCGCGATTGGGCAATGGTCAGGATTTCCTGTTCCGCCCGGTCCAGGGTTTCATCCGCATCCTCGCTGTCGTAGCACCAATCGGCAATGCGAGTGGCTACCTCCAGCAGCCGCCGGAGGGTGGCTTTCTCGCGCACAATTTTAGCGTAGTACTCGACGTTGGTCGCGTAGGGGGTTTGCTCAATTAGCGTTTGCAGGTAGGCAGCCCCGCCCACGTCTTCCAACCGACCCGAATTTTGCAGTTCGGTAACTACCGACACCAGGTCTACGGGGTCGCCCCGGTCGAACAGGCGCAGGGCCACCTCGAAAATGTATCGGTGTGCATCGCGGTAGAAATCCTCCGGCTGGAGCAATTCAATGGCCCGAGCCACGGCATCACGTCCAATGAGCATTGCTCCCAATGTGCTCTGCTCCGCCTCCAAACTCTGGGGCGGTAGTCGGTCGGTCGGACTAATCGCCCTGAGTTTACGCATGGTCCTCACCTGCCTTCCCCCGTTTCGTTTATTCCCCCCAGCAACTGTTCAGGTAACCACTCTTACCGCAGTGTTCTCTGGTCTGAGAACAGGCTGCCACTCCACAGCGGACCTTACGCCTTACGTTTCCCGCTCTACTCCGGCTATTTCGCCTTCCGCCGCCGCTGGAGCAGTTTCCTTCGCGGGCTTTTCTTCCTTCCCTTCTTTCTCTACCGCCACCACGTTGACCAAAAGTTCCACATCCACCTCTTTGTACAGGCGAATGCGTACAAAATGCGCTCCCGTTTCCCGAATGGGTGTTTCCATCTCAATACGCCGGCGGTCTTCCTCAATGCCATGCTGCTCCCGCAGGGCTTTAACGATTTCCTGTGCTGTAACCGAGCCATAGAGTCGACCCCGGCGACCGACGCGCTTCTGGATGGTCACGCTCAGGCCGCGCAGTCGGTCGGCTTCCTCTCGGGCCGCCGCATAGAGGCGCTGCTCCCGGCGTTCCTCGGCCAGGCGCAGTTGCTCCGCCATTTTCAGCGTTCCCTTCGTTTTGGGCACGGCCAAATTGCGGGGCAGCAAGTAGTTGCGGGCATAACCGTCAGCAACTTTTACCACCTCACCCCGCTGCCCCAGGTTTTCCACGTTCCTGAGCAACACTACTTCCATAGTATTCGTCACTCCTCCTTCCTTTCCTTCTCTCAACCTTCCAATACTTTCGTATGGTCTCGGAGGAACTTTTCCACCACCTCCAGCACCTTTTCAGCATGACTCAAGGCCAAGTTAGCATCGTCTTCGATGATTTTCTCCGGCTCGTAGCGTTTGAACGATTCCACCAGCCGGCTAATTACCGGGTCTTCTGCCAGGGACTGTTTCATCTTCTCGCTTCCCCCCAAGTCCAACGGAACCCCCCGATGAAGTCCCGCTCTCCGAAGAGGTCCTCCACGCCCAGGGACAGTTGCCAATGGGGTCCCAACGTATATTGGGCCCGCAGGTTAAGTTGGGGGTTGTTGGGGTCGAACCAATCCAGGGAGACGTCGCCGCGCCGCCGTTGGTCTCGGTAGTCCAGGCCCAGGCCCAGTTTGGAACGGTAGAGGCCGTAGCGTACGCTCAAGCCGTTCCTCAAGGGTTCTCCATACTGGACATTAAATCGCTCGGCTTCGGTTAAATCCTCCACTCCCACCAGCCAGAATCGCTCCCGGGGGCGCGGCCAGCGCAGGTTAAAGTCGGTCCGAAATCGGTCGCGCTCCGGCAGGTAGCGGAGGTCCAAATGGGTGACGATGCTCAGGCCGCCCTCGAAAACTCCCAACAGGCGGTTGGCCCGGTGCAGCATCATCTTGGCCTGGGCCGCAGTTTCCCGCACGTCCCGTACCGTGCCCCGCAGGTCCGTTTGTACGCCCTCATCCGTGAGCAGGTTTCGCGCTTCCTCGGTTACGGCGGCCACGTTTTCCGTGGCCTGTTCCACCTGGTCTGCGGCCCGGCGTAAAGTGGCCACCGCAGTTTGGATGTTTTCCATCACCTTGCCATCCTGCAAGGCCGCGCGGAGGCGGGTGGATATTTGTTCCAGGTTTCCGGTAATATGCGACAGGTGGGTCAGGGTGTCGTTGATGTTGGTCTCGTTCTGGGCGGCCACTCGACTGACCACGCGGGTCAGGTTTTCCACGTGTTTCGCCGTCTGGCTCAAATCGTCCCTTACTCCCTCCATCACCTCCTGCAGGGCGGTAGTGGTTCCCCGTAGGTTGGCCACCACGGCTGCCACATCCTCCCGACTGCCCTCGGCCAAATCCCGAACCGCTTTTGCTGTGGCGACCGCGTTTTCCATTACCTGTGCCAGGCGTTGCTCGTTCCCCGTCAAGGTCCGTTGGAGGGTTTCGACCGCGGCCGCCAGGCCGGTTAGGGTTCGGTTGATGCTCTCTTGGTTGGTCTCCAGGGTGCGCTGCAGCGCCTCTGCCGTGCCGGCCAAACCCCGGGCCGCCCGATGCAGTTCGTCCGCGTTTTCGGTCAGAGTTTCGCGCAGGGCCTCTAAAGTAGCCGTCAGCGCGTTCACCACTTGGCTTACCGCCCCTTCATTTTCCTGGGCAACCCGGTGGAGGATTTCCGCCGTATCCGCTGCCCGGCCCAACAAGCGGTTGATATGGGCCCGATTTTCCGCGCTCATCGCCCCTACCGTCTGGGCCGCCTGGGACATCCCGGAGAAAATCTGCCTGATGCTTTTCTCACTGCCCCCTACCGCCCGGCGCACGGTTTGCGTCAGTTGCAGGATTTCGCTGGTAGTCGCGGCCAGGTCCTCTGCTGCCCGACGTACCGATTGGTCCAGAATCTCCGAGGCTTCTTTCACCGTCCGTTCTACTTCAGGCATGAGGTCCTCCAGCAGGGGAGTAGTAAAACCCTTCACCACCATGCCCTCTCGGACGGGGCGTCCCAAATCCAGGGGTTGGCCTTCCTCTCCTACGGTCTGGACCTCTATAAACTTGTCGCCGAACACTCCCCCGCCGCTGACCAAATAGCGGTAACCCTCATAGAGGGTATATTCGCGGCGGACGAACACCTCTACGTCAGCCATTACGTTGGCGGGGTCGCTGTCGTCCACTCCCACCGCCGTCACCTCGCCGATGTCCACGCCCGCCAGGCGCACCGGCGTGCCGGCCCCGATGCCCGGCGCCTTGGGGAAGAGGATGTGAAACCGATACCCTTGACGAGGGGTAACGCGGGCCCCACTCAGCCGATAGGCCAAGAGACCTCCCGTCGTCGCCAAAATTAGCACAAACAACCCGACCTTAAACTCTGTCATGCCCCGCATGGTTTATCTCCACGTCGGTCAAGGGCCCCTCGGCACTGGCGGTAATGAACTGCTGAACGACCGGGTCGGTGCTGGTTTCCATTTCGGCCGGTGTGCCCAGGGCAATGAACTTTCCCCCGTGCAGCATGGCTACCCGGTCGCTGATGCGGAAGATGTCCTGAATGTGATGGGAGACGATTACCGACGTAACGCGCAACCGGTCCCTCATGCCGACGATGAGGGCGTCAATGTTGGCAGCACTGATGGGGTCCAGGCCGCTGGTGGGCTCGTCGTACAGAATGATGCGCGGTTCCGCCGCCAGGGCGCGCGCCAGACCCACCCGCTTGCGCATACCGCCACTCAGTTCAGCGGGCATGTAGTTTTCGATGCCCTCCAGACCCACCAGGGCCAGTTTCTCCCGCACCCGAGCCGCAATTTCCGCTTCCGAAAGTCGGGTGAACCGCCGCAGGGGAAAGGCAATATTCTCGGCCACGGTCAGCGAGTCGAACAGGGCCGCATACTGGAAAACCAGCCCCAAGTGCCGCCGAACTTGATTGAGTTCCTCCTCCGACAGGCCCACGATGTCTCGGCCCTCGAGGTAAATGTGGCCGCGGGTGGGGCGTAACAGGCCGGCCAGACACTTCAGAAAGGTGGTCTTCCCACACCCGGAGGGCCCCATGATGCTGACAATTTCGCCCTCCTGCACGCTCAGCGACACGCCCCGCAGAACCGGACGGCCATTGACCGTGTACGCCAAATCCTCCACCTGAATGACTGCCTGAGGTTTGACCATGACTAACCAAAAATCAGGGCCAGGAAATAGTCGGCAATGTGCACCAGAACGACACACAGAACTACCGAATTGGTAGTCGCTCGCCCCACGGCCGCGGCTCCCTGCCCAGTGCGAAAGCCCTGCTGACAGCCTACGATGGAAATGAGGGTTCCGAACACCACCGCCTTTACCAGGCCGGTGAGCAGGTGGTCTGCTTTGACCAGGCGCAGCACGGATTTGAGGTATATTTCCCGACTGACGCCTGCCCCTACGGCAACGACGAAGCCTCCCATCGTCCCGCACACATCGGCCATGATGGTGAGCAAGGGCAAAGTTATCAAGGACGCTAAATACCGCGGCACTACCAAGTACTCTATGGGGTCGGTAGCCAAAGCGCGCAGGGCATCTAATTGCTCCGTCACCTTCATAGTGCCAATTTCGGCTGCGATGGCCGACCCCGACCGCGCCGCTACCACTATGGCCGTCAGCACCGGGCCCAACTCGCGGACGATGGACAGCC
>DTZQ01000398.1 GCA_012961305.1 Armatimonadota bacterium
GTGGCTACAAAGGGCCGCGGTTGATGGCGGTCAACGCCGACGAGGGCGAACCGGGCACCTTCAAGGACCGCCTGATTCTGGAAGGCGACCCCCACCGGGTCATTGAGGGAATGATAATCGCCGGCTACGCCACCGGCGCCCAGTACGGGTACATCTACATTCGGGGCGAGTATGTTCGGGCCATTGAGCGGTTCAAAAAAGCCCTGACCCAGGCCACTGAACGGGGTTGCTTGGGGAAAAACCTCTTCGGCAGTGGTTTCAACTTCCAGATTGAAGTGCGGGAGGGAGCCGGTTCCTACGTCTGTGGAGAGGAGACCGCCCTGATTGAATCGATAGAAGGCCGGCGCGCTCAGCCGCGCATGCGGCCCCCTTTCCCAGCCACGGCCGGCCTGTGGGGGAGGCCGACCACGGTCAACAACGTGGAAACCCTGGCCAACATCCCTCCCATCATCCGGCAGGGCGCGGAGTGGTTTCGCCAGTTCGGCACGGACTCCTCCCCCGGTACTAAGGTGTTCTGCCTCTCCGGGCACATCCAACGGCGGGGAGCCGTCGAAGTGCCTTTGGGCCTTACCCTGCGGCAACTCATTGACGATTACGGCGAGGGAATGCGGGGTGGAGCCTTCAAGATGGCCCAATTGGGCGGCACGGCCGGGGCCATTTTGGGGGAGGACATGTTAGATGTGCCCCTGGATTACGATTCCCTCCTCCAACGGGAGGCCCTGCTGGGCTCAGGAGCGGTGTTAGTCATGAACGAAACTACCTGCGTGGTGGACATGATGAAATGCTTCTTCAAGTTCTTCCGGCACGAATCCTGCGGCCAATGTCTGCCCTGTCGGGCCGGCACGAAAAAACTCTACGAAATAATCAACAATTTCGCTGTGGGAACCGCCCAGCCCGGGGACTTGGAGCGGCTGGACCGCATTGTGGAAGTGATGCAGAAGACGGCCCTATGCGCCTTTGGCCAATCGCCCATCCTGCCGTTCCGCAGCGCGGTCAAGCGTTTCCGGGCGGAGTTCCTCGAACATACCAAAGGGAACTGTCCCGCCGGCCGGTGCCTAAGGCTAAGGTGCGCCGGCCCGGCAGCATGATAAGATGATTTGACTGCCCTCTGGAGCCAGGCACTTCAGGGCTGCAACTCTCTTGGGAGGACACGATGGACCGGGTGAAATTAACCATTGATGGACAGGAAGTGGAAGCCAAGGCCGGTTCCACCATCTTGGAGGCGGCTCTGCAAGCGGGGATTGACATTCCCCATTTGTGCTACCACCCCCGCTTGAGCCTCGCCGGCGCCTGTCGGGTGTGTTTGGTCAAGGTCGAGGGGGAGCGGGGATGGGTGGCTTCCTGCGCTACTCCAGTCACCGAGGGGATGGTGGTGACCAGCGAGGATGAGGAACTGCGCGCGGCTCGGCGGACGGTGGTAGAACTGTTGCTGGCGGAGAGCCGCCACGATTGCCTCACCTGTGAGGCCAACGGAGCCTGCGAACTGCAGGATTTGGCCTATCAGTTGGAAATTGACACCGTTGGCTTTCCCATCGAAGAAGGTGACCGTCCGGTGGACGAGTCCAGCGAGGTTCTCAGGATAGACCGCAACCGCTGCCTCCTCTGCGGTCGTTGTGTGCGGGCCTGTGCGGAGGTGGCTGTGCAGGGAGTGTACGAGTTCGCCTACCGAGGCCCGCAGGCCCTCATCGCCGCCGGGCTGAACCAACCTCTGGCCGAAACTGATTGCGTTTCCTGCGGCGCCTGCGTGCAGGTCTGTCCCACGGGGGCTATCATCGAAAAACTGGCCCGCTTCCAGGGCCGTCCCTGGGAGTTCCGCACCGTTCGTACCACCTGCCCCTACTGTGGCGTAGGCTGTCAGATAGACCTGTTAATCAAGGACGACCGCCTAATCAAAGTGCGTGGCGCGGAAGACGGCCCGGACAACCGGGGCCATTTGTGCGTCAAAGGCCGTTTCGGACTCGATTTCGTCCACCATCCCGACCGCCTCACCGACCCCCTCATCAAGCGCCATGGCCGCTTCGAAAAAGCCACCTGGGAAGAGGCCCTGTCCTTGGTGGCCACTCGGTTCAAGGAGTTAAAGGAAAAATATGGCCCCGAGGCCCTGGCTGGCCTCTCCTCCGCCAAGTGCACCAACGAGGAGAACTACCTCTTCCAGAAGTTCATCCGCACCTGCTTCGGCACGAACAACGTAGACCACTGCGCACGCCTCTGCCATGCTTCCACCGTGGTGGCTCTGGCTCGGGCCTTTGGTAGCGGGGCCATGACCAATTCCGTCCGGGAAATTGGCGGGGCCGACTGCATTTTAGTCACCGGCTCCAACACTACCGAGGCCCATCCGGTCATCGGCCATCTAATCAAGCACGCGGTCAAATATCGGGGAGCGAAACTCATCGTCGCCGACCCGCGGCGGATTGAACTTACTCGGTACGCCACCGTGTGGTTGCGGCAGAAAAATGGCACCGATGTGGCCTGGCTCAACGGGTTGATGCACATTATCCTTCGCGAAGGCTGGGAGGACCGAGAGTTCATTGCCCACCGCACGGAGAACTTCGAGGAGTTCCGGCAGGTCGTTGAAAAATACACTCCCGAACGAGTGGAGGAAATCACGGGCATTCCCCAGGAGAAACTGGAGGAGGCTGCCCGAGTGTATGCCACGGCCGAGCGGGCCACCATCGTCTATTCCATGGGCATTACCCAGCACATTACGGGCGTGGACAACGTACTTTCCATCGCCAATCTGGCTTTACTGACCGGCAACGTAGGTCGGGAAAGTACAGGGGTCAACCCGCTGCGGGGCCACAACAACGTGCAGGGGGCTTGCGACTTGGGGGCCCTGCCCAACCTCTATGCGGGCTATCAGCGGGTAGATGACCCGGCAGTGCGGGAAAAGTTCGAGCAGGCCTGGGGAGTGTCCCTGCCGGATAAAGTGGGCCTTACCGTGGTGGAAATGATGAACGCGGCCGCGGAGGGCCGCCTCAAGGGAATGTACATCATGGGGGAGAACCCCATGCTGAGTGACCCCAATATCAGCCACGTCCGTGA
>DTZQ01000399.1 GCA_012961305.1 Armatimonadota bacterium
CCTCATCAATTTCCCTCTTCATCCCTAATTCCTCCCTTACTTGCATCCTGTATCCGGCATCCCACATTATACCCCCTTCCCCCTCATTCGTCAACCCCTACGGTTACCCTTTCCTCCTCCATCGCCCCCATCATTGTCTCTATTGCCTCCAACGTTCCCCCCCTCTGCGCCTCCTCGACCTCTTCCGTAACCTCCGCCGATGCCCGCCGCGCCCGGGTCCGCGCCCACTCCCTCAACATCCCAATTTGCGCACTCATCGTCCGCGACAACGGATAAGTCTGCTCAATGTTCCGCAAAATGTCCCCCGTCGTTACCTCCCGCCCCTCATCGAACGCGTCAAACATCCCCCCAATCACTGCCTGTTCAATCTCCGCCCCACTGAACCCCTTCGCTGCCCTCGCCAGCAGTTCAACATCGAACCTCTCCGGATCGCGCCCCCGCTTCCGCAAATGAATTCGGAAAATCTCCTCCCGCTCCCCCCGGGAAGGCAAATCCACGAAGAAAATCTCGTCAAACCGTCCCTTCCGTAACAACTCCGCCGGCAACTGCCGAATATCATTCGCCGTAGCAATCACAAACACCGGCTTCTCCTTCTCCTGTAGCCAAGTGATGAACGTTCCGAATACCCGCGCCGTGGTCCCCGCATCCGATGCCGCGCTGCTTTGCGTCCCTGCAAACCCCTTCTCCAACTCGTCCACCCACAACACACACGGCGAAATCCCCTCCGCTAATTGAATCGCCCGCCGCATGTTCGCCTCCGACTCCCCCACAATCCCCGCGAAAATCCGCCCTACATCAAACCGCAACAGCGGCAACCGCCACTCCCGGGCTACCGTCTTCGCACACAGGCTCTTCCCACAACCTTGCACCCCTAACAGCAAAACCCCCCGCGGCGCCGGCAGCCCATAAGCCCGCGCCTCCTCACTGAACGCTTTCCGTCGCTTCCTCACCCATTCCTTGACCAATCCCAATCCTCCCACATCCTCCAACCCCGCATCCGTTCGGTAAAACTCCAAAATCCCTGTCTTCCGAATAATCTGTTCCTTCTCCGACCGCACAATGTCCGCATCTAACCTCCTTGCCATCACCAATGATTTGGCAAATACATTCTCCGCCTCCGTCAAGGTCAGCCCTAACGCTGCCTTTACCACCTCCTCCCGCTGCTGCTCATCCAATTCCACCTGCAAACCCGCACTCTGCCGCACCGACACCAGTATCCCCTCCACCAACCCCGCCAACTCCTCCATCCCCGGCAACTCGAAATCCAAAACCGTAATATCCTTTTCCAATTCCCGCGGTAATTCCAGCACCGGTGACACCAGTACCACCGTTTTGTGCGTCGCCTTCAGTTCCCTTGCCACCTCCCGTAACCGTCGTACCACTTTGGGAGATTTTAGATATGGATGGAAATCCAACAGTACAAACAATGCCGGCTCGTAACTTTTAATCACGTAATCCAACGCTGCCAATGCCCGCGCCTCCTCATCCCCCGGCGCCGCATCTGCCTCTCCCTCCATCCCCTCCGTCACACTCCACCGTATCACCTTCTTCCGCAGCCGCTCCGCCACTTCCTCCACCACGCTCAGTACCCGTTGCTCCTCCCACGACACCACGTACACCAGCGAATACCTCGCCCGCACCAAAACCTCCAATGCCTCCTTTGCACCTTGCCTCATTGCCCTCTCTCCTCGCCCCACACTTTTTTCACTTTTGGGAAGGAATCCCCTCCTCTTCCCCGAATTTTACCATTTGCCCATGGATTGAAACCTATTCCCGAACAAAAATTGAAAAGGAGGAACATCATGAAAATCGGAATTTGTACCTTCACCGATGGACGCAAGCGTGTTGCCGATTCCCTACGAGATGATTGTTTCCACTTCCAGCGCGCCATCGCTGATTGGTTGCGTGGCGAGGGCCACGAGGTCCTCGAAGCCCAGGAAATTATCTGGAATTACGCCACCGCCCGCAGTGAAGCCGGGCGTTTAGCCGACGCCGGCTGTGAGGTTACTATTTTCAACTTCTGTGTCTGGTCCTTCCCCGACCTCACCGCCCAAGCGGCCTTGCTTACTCCCTCACCTATTCTTTTCGTCGGTAACATCAACCCTGCCTATCCTGGCTGGGTGGCTTTCTTTGCTTCCGCTGGCACCCTGGACGAAATCGGACAACCCTTTGGCCGAGTCCTCGGCGGCATCAACGACCCTGCAGTCCAAGAGGGAATCCGTCGCTTCCTGGAACGACACGACCCCGACCGCCGACGCAAAGGCCAGGAAGCCGCTGCCCGCCTCCGTGGCCTCCGCTACGGCGAGTTCGACGGCCCTTCTATGGGCATGTACACCGGACACCTCGACCAAAGCCAATGGATGAGCCAGTTCGGCATCCATGTGTACCACCGCGGCCAATTACATCTTGCCAATCTCACCGAAACCGTTGCCGATGAGCGCGTCGAAGCCGGCCTCCAATGGTTGGAAGAACACTGCGCCGCCATTCACTGGGACAGCAAGATGCTCACCCCCGGCCTCGACGGCACCCTTGCCCGTCAGGTGCGCCTTTACCTTGCCATCAAAGACTTCTGCCGTGAGGAAGGCATTGACTTCTGTGGCCTGACTGGGCAACTGGACTTCACCGAGTCCCCCCAATGGTGCACCATGGACGTACCCGAGGCTCTCCTCAATGATACTGCCGACTGGGAGGAGGAAAACAAGAAACCCCTTATTTGCGCTACCGAATGCGACTCCAACGGTGCCCTCACCATGCAGATTCTCCACCACCTCACCGGCACCCCCGTACTTTTTGCCGACTTGCGCCACTATCACGCCGACCGCGACGTGTACGACCTCGTCAACTCCGGCGAACATGCCCCCTGGTTCGCTAAACGCAGCGACGATTGGCGCGAAAATTGGGCCGAAGTCCACCTCCAACCTGCCTCTGAGTTCTACTTCCGCGGCGGCGGTGCCTCCGTTCAGTTCTACGCCGCCCCGGCAGACCAGGTCACTTTCGCCCGCCTCACCCGCAAAAACGGCTACTACCGAATGCACATCTTCACCGGCTCTTTCCTTCGCTTCACCCCTGAGGAAGACGAAAACTTGGCCCGACAGACCACTTACGAATGGCCTCACGCCTTCGCCAAATTCGACTGTTCCGTCGAAACCCTGGCCCAGTCCTACTCGGCGAACCACATCCACGCTGTCGTCGGCGATTATCTCGCGGAACTCATTGCCGCCTGTGAGTTTCTGGACATCGAACCCATCGTCCTGAGTTGACCTTCTCCAACTTTGAGGCCGAATGCAGGATGCCCGATAACTACATCACGCATCACAAACCATGGCCAACGACCGAACCTTAAATTACGCCCAAATCGCCCGGGCGCTGCTCCTTTCCCCTGATTTGGACAGCGCAACGGCCCAGGAACACCTGACCTCTCTGGGCTTTTCTGACCCTGCCCGTGCCGACCGTTTATTGCAGGATTTAGCCCAAGAGCCCCCCATCCGTGAGCGTTTCGCCCAAGTTGCCCCCTACCTGCTGGAATTCCTCCGTAACTGTTCCCATCCCGACATGGCCCTCTCTAACCTCCATCGCCTCCTGAACACCGGCCTTGACCCCCTGGGCACTTATCATTTCTGGAGTGACTATCCGGTTGCCCTGGAGCGTCTAATAATCCTCCTCAGCGACAGCCAACTGCTCGCTGACATCCTTATTCGCGACCCCGGCTTGCTGGATTTAATTTACGACCCTGAGGCCCTGCTGGAACCCAAAACCCGCGCCCAGATGACCGCTGAACTCACCCAACGCCTTCAGGCCTTCCGCACCACCCAAGCCCAACGCAACGCCCTGCGTCGCTACAAGCGCCAGGAGTTCCTCCGCATTGCCGCTCGTGACCTCCTTGCCTATGCCGACCTCGCCACTGCCACCCGCGAACTATCCGACTTGGCTGAAGCCCTTCTCCAGGTCGCCCTCTCCTTCGCCCGTGCCCATTTGGAAGCCCAATATGGGCCTCCCCGCCCGGGAGAGAAAGGGGAAAGTTCTCCCCCCCAGTTTGCCATCATTGGCATGGGCAAATTAGGTGGCCGCGAACTCAACTACAACTCCGATATAGATGTCCTTTTCGTATATCACGGCGACGGCCAAACTCATCCCCCTCAGGCCGACCAGCAGCCCCTTTCCAATCGTGAATTCTTCGAACGCCTCGCCCGTCGCCTTCTCTCCGACATCGGCGACCTTACCGAAGAAGGCCGCGCCTTTCGCGTGGACGCTCGCCTCCGCCCCGAAGGCAGTTCCGGCCCCCTGGTCCGCTCCCTCGACGGCTACCTTTCCTACTACGAGGCCTGGGGCGAACCCTGGGAGACTCAAGCCCTGCTCAAAGCCCGCTTCGTCGCTGGCGACCCCGAACTGGGACGGCGGTTTGAAGCCCTGGCCGAAACTATCGCTTATGGTCAACAACTCGACCTCGCTGCCATCACCGCCATTAGAGAAACCAAACGCCGCCTCGAACAGCGCGCCGTTGCCGAGGGCACAGAACAAACCGACGTCAAGCAGGGTTATGGCGGCATTCGCGACATTGAATTCACCGTCCAACTCCTGCAACTCGTCCATGGCCTTCAAGACCCTCGGGTCCGCCAGGTTAGCACCTTGGAAGCCCTGAACGCCCTTCAGGCCGCTGGTTATCTGAGCGAAGAGGAACGCTCCACTTTGGCCCAAGCCTACATTTTCCTCCGGCACCTCGAACACTACCTCCAACTTCAACAGGATGTACCCCGTTTCGCCCTTCCCGATGACCCAGCCGGCCTCACTGCTCTGGCCAAACGCATGGGTTACACGGATACCCCCCATCGCAGCGCCGGGGAGCAGTTCCGCCGCGCCTACGAACAGCACTCCCAACAGGTTCGCCGCCTGTGCGAGCGCCTCTTCTACCATCCCCTGCCGGAAACCGACCCCCTCCCTATCCCCCCGCACGCGGGGGGAAGAAAAGGAGGGCCACCCCGCAGGCGAGGAGAAGAAAAAGGAGCCCGCCTTCGCTTACTTCTTGACCCCCTCGTCCCTCACGAAGAAGCCGCTGCCGCCCTCGAGAACTGCGGATTTCGGCAACCCGCCGAAGCTCGCCGCCGCCTCATTTTTCTGGCCTATGGCGAACCGCCCATGCGCCTGCCCGAACGCATCCAACAGGTCTTCGTCCACCTCCTACCCCGTCTGCTCGCCGCCCTCTCCCGAACCCCCGACCCCGACGCCGCCATCAAACACTTTGAACAGTTTATTACCCGCGCCGGTGGCCGTCAGATGTTTTACGAGTTCCTGGCCCAAAATCCACCTATGATTGACCTGCTCTGCCTCATTGGCGGAGCCAGCGAGTACCTTTCCCGTACCCTCGTTGACCATCCCGAATACCTCGACCTCATCACCGACCCCGCCACTATGGAGCGTCCCAAATACAAAGAGGAACTACGCACCGAACTTCGTGACCGCCTGGCCCCTCTGCGCACAGACGACCTCCGCCTGGCCGACCTGCGTCACTATAAACGCCGCGAACTTTTTCGCATCGGCGTCCGCGACCTCGAGGGCCGTGACTCCCTCGAGGACACCCTCGCCCAAATCTCCGACCTGGCCGACGTGTGCCTCGAAATTGCCCTCAACCTGGTTACCCCCACCCCTGCACAGAGGGGGAAGAAAGGGGAGTTACCCTTTGCGGTCATTGGTCTGGGCAAATTGGGCAGCCGCGAACTCCATTACAGTTCTGACCTCGACCTCCTCTTCGTCTGTGCCCCCTCCCTCCCTGCAGGCAAGGAGGGAGTTGCCGAAGACCTCGCCACACGCTTCCTGAAAGCGGTTACTGACCCCCTGCACGACGGCGTACTCTACCACTTAGATACCCGTTTACGGCCCTTTGGCCCCAGCGGCCAACTTGTCCGTACCCTCGAAAGTTACCGCCACTATTACCAAATCCATGGTGAAGTTTGGGAACGGCTGGCCCTGACCCGCGCCCGTTTTGTCGCCGGTGACCCGGAACTCGGTCGGCAGTTTGTGACTCTGGCCCACGAAATCGCCTATTCTTCCGGCCTTTCCGCAGATGACTTGGCTGCTATTCGTCACCTCAAACGCCGAGTAGAAACCGAACGCCCGGACCTTGTCCATCCCCTCTCCTCCCGCTCACGGAAGGACAAAAGAGAGCGCGTGGACGTTAAACTAATCCCCGGCGGCATCTTCGAGTTAGAGTTCCTCGTCCAAACCCTCCAATTGAAATACGGAGCCGAACATCCCCGCCTCCGCTGCCCCAATACCCTGGCCGCCCTCTATGCCCTTCGGGAGGAGAAACTTCTTCCTCCTGAGAACGCAGACCTCCTCATTCGCGCCTACCGCCGCCTCCGCCGTTTAGAATGCCGCCTCCAACTTGTACATGAACGCTCTTCTGCCGCTTTCAACCTCACTCCCGACGAACTCGCCCTCGTCGCCCGCCGCCTCGGCTATGCTCCCGATGACCGAACCGCCCAAACCTTCTGGCAGGAGTGCCAGAGCCTCCTGCACTCCGTCCACGCCATCTACACCCGTCTCATCGGCCTCGAAGCCTGAGGAAAACTCATCAATGATGAGTCAATTAACCTACCCGATGCAGGCCACACCTCCTTCCCTTCCCGCGTGCGGAGCCTCCCCTTTCTTCCCCCCGCGTGCGGGGGGA
>DTZQ01000400.1 GCA_012961305.1 Armatimonadota bacterium
GCCGCCAGTTGCAGCCGAATCCGCTGCTGCTGGGGGAGGGGGAACACTTCAACGATACGCTCTATCGTCTGCACCGCATCAGTAGCGGGCAGGGCCGCGAGGACCAAATGCCCCGTTTCAGCTGCAGCGAGGGCCAAGGAAATGGCCTCCAATTCCCTCAGTTCGCTGACCAGAATGACATCGGCGTCTTGGTGCAGGGCTTGGCGCAGGGCGGCGGCAAAAGAAGGGGTATCTTCTCCCACCTCGCGCTGGCTTAGAAAGGACTTAAGGTCCTGGTGCACAAATTCGATGGGCTCTTCGATGGTAAGGATGTGCAGGGCGCGAGTGGAATTAAGGTGGTGCACCAGGGCTGCCAAGGTGGTAGATTTGCCACTCCCCGCCGGCCCAGTGACCAATATCAACCCTTGAGGGCGCTCGCAAAACTCTCGACAAAGGGGAGGCAGGTTAAGTTCCTCCAGAGAAGGAGGGTGGAGGGGAATGGCCCGCACGCTCAGGCTGGGACCACCCTGCTGTTGCAGCAACGTGACCCGATAGCGAGCGACATTTTTCAACTGATAAGTTACAGTCATTTCGCGTTCCCGCTCGAACCGTTCCCTTTGGTCGGGCCGAAGTATGTGCTGGGCCAATTCCTCCACTTCCTCCGCCGACAGGGCCGGCGCGTGCAGGGGCAGCAGGTCACCGTGCAGCCGAAACAGAGGCGGCTGGCCGGCTTTCAGGAGCAAGTCTGAAGCCCTGATATGTACCAGGTGTCTCAACAAATCGTGAAGGGTGAAGGCCATGATTCACGCCTACCTGTCTCTCCCCGTCCCTGGGCTCGGCGGGCGAAGTCGCGGGGGTTCGAGGTTTTGGTCAAGGCGTCTTCGTAGGTAACCTCTCCGCGTTGGTAGAGGCGCCACAGGTATTGGTCAAAAGAAACCATGCCCTGCTCCCCACCAGCCTGTAAGAGAGAGGGCAGTTGATAGGTTTTGCCCTCGCGGATGAGGTTCCGTATGGCTGGAGTGACGAGCATGATTTCAAAGGCCGCAATGCGGCCCGGCTCTCGGGCTTTGGGAAGCAGGGTTTGGGAAATGATGGCTTGTAGGGTGGTGGACAACTGCATTCGGATTTGTGGCAGCCGTTCTGGGGGGAAAGCACTTAGCAGGTACTCTACGGTTTGCACCACGTTAACCGTAGGCAAAGCGGCCAGAACCAGGCAGCCCGTTTCGGCTACCGCCAAGGCTGCGGCAATGGTTTCTTCCCCCCTCATTTCATCGAGCATGATGACCTCTGGATTTTGCCGTACCGCATATCGTAAGGCGGTGGGGAAACTGAAGGTGTCCCGGCCCAATTCCCGCTGTTGGATAGTACATCTGACTTCCTGGTGTACGAATGCGATGGGAGCCTCCAGAGTGATGATGTGCTTGCGGGTGTGGTGATTGAGGTAGTCAATCAAGGCCGCCAGGGTAGTGGATTTGCCGCTGCGGGGCGGGCCCGTTACCAGCACCAGTCCCCGGGGCAACAGGGCCACCTGCTTAAGTATTTTCGGCCAGCCCAACTCCTCAAGGCTTGGCACCGCAACAGGTAGAGGTTGAAAGACTGCACTGATGTTCTGCCGCTGCTGAAACACATTGAGGCGAAAGCGGGCCAAGTTGGGTATTTCGCAACTCAGGTCTAACTCTCGGGCCTCCTCATAACGCTGGCGTTGCTCCTCGCCCAGGATGCTATCCAGAAAGGTCCTAAGTTCCTCCGGGGTTAGCGGTGGTAAGTTGGTTCTGGTCAGTTGGTCCTGGAGGCGCATTATCGGCGGTTGGCCGACCTTCAGGTGCAAAGCAGTCCCTCCCTGTTCAACGAGCAAGCGCAGTAGGTCCAGCAGCGGGCAGTTGGTCATTGCTGGTGCAGCCTCCGCAACATATGCTTTAGTTCCGTCAGATTGCCGGCGCGGGCCAGGGCTTCGGCCTCCGTAATGACGCCCTCTTTGACGTAGCGGAACAAACTCTGATTCATGGTTTGCATCCCGTAGAAGGCCCCATCGGCGATAGCAGGATAAATGGCCCCTGTACGTCCCTCTTCGATATACTTCTGAATGGTGGGATTGACCACCATTACTTCCACCGCTGCCACTCGTCCTTCGCCATCTTTGCGGGGGACTAATTTCTGGGAGATAACTCCTCTGAGGGTTTGGCTCAGGCGCAAACAAATCTGCGGCTTGTCGTGGGGAGGGAACATATTGATAATGCGCTCCATGGTTTCCGTAGCGCTGTTGGTGTGGACGGTGGAGAAAACCAAATGTCCGGTTTCGGCCGCAGCCATGGCTACGGCCATAGTTTCCTGGTCCCGCATTTCCCCGATGAGGATAACGTCTGGGCTTTGCCGCACTACGGCCCGAAGGGCAGTATGGAAAGACTCGGTGTCAATGCCTACCTCGCGCTGGTTGACGATGCTGCGCTTGTCCGTGTACACGTACTCAATGGGGTCTTCAATGGTCACAATGTTACAGCGCCGGGTTTCATTGATGAGGTCAATCATCGCGGCCAGGGTGGTAGATTTGCCACAGCCGGTCGGCCCGGTGACCAGAATCATGCCCTGCCGCTGCTTGGCCAGTTCCTTCAAGATGGGGGGCAGACCGAGTTCCTCTACGGTCCGAATGCGCAGGGGAATGAGCCGCAGGACGATTCCTACTGTCCCCCGCTGCTGGTACACATTGACCCGAAAGCGGGAAATGTTGGGCAGGGTGAAGGACAAGTCCATCTCATGTCGGGCCTCGAAGGTAGCCACCTGTTCCTCGGTCATGATACTGTAGGCCAAATCCCGCACCGTAAGAGCGTCCAGCGGTTCCATATCCAGAGGCACAATTATCCCGTGTATCCGCAGGGTAGGAGGAGTGTTGGCTTTGAGGAATACATCTGACGCTTCGCGCTCCGCTGCGATATGCAGTAGTTCCCTTAGGTCCACCATGGTTCTCCCTCCAAAATCGGGATAGCAAATGGCCCCTGGCCATTTGCTGCCCCGCAGGTTTTATTTTCGGGAACGCCGCTGGCGACGGCGTGTTATTCCCCAGGTCAGGAAAAATATGGCCAATCCGCTTCCCCCAGCGACCGCCATTATGAGCATCCAAGGCACCTGCCGACGAGGAGCCCAGGGTACTGACGGCTGGGGCGGAGGTGGAGACCGCAAAGGCAAGGAGAGAGCCTCAAATCCTGGGTCTTTGACCCATATTAAGTAACTGTATCCTCCTGCCTGGCCCCGAAAGCGGATGCGAACGAACCGGTCTTCGTAATCCTGCAAACCATTAAACGCAGGTAAGGCCACGAAGAAATCCAGGGCCAGAGAGCGGTACTCCTTCCACACCTCGATAAAAGGCGCTAAATGTATCACACCCTGTTGCCTATCTATAATTTCCCCCGGCAGGCGAAATTGAACCGCAGTCTGCCCGCCTTCCGTCGAAATTGCCAAGGGCCGAGGGCGACCGTATCGGTCGCGTTGTTGCAAAGCCGAGAGGGATTTGCCCAACCGCTGGGCCAGGGCTGTCAGTTCCTGCTTTACTACTGCCCAAGGCCGCTCCTCGGCATAGCAGAGAGTAGCCGGATTACCCCGGTAAGGGTTCCAGAAGGCCACCAATTGCACCCGGGGCGGGGGCCAATGCTCTTCTGAAGCCGCACTACTTCCCTTGGTCAGCAGACTAATAACTGCTACCCCTATCCATTCCCAGCACTCGCGGCTTCTTTTAGTCATTTGTAATTACTCAGCCTTCGCCAGGGCTGAGGGCAGAGGGACTCAATACTCACGACTCAGTCCTTTTAGACAAGCGCCGTCCTAACGGGACTGAAGCCCCTGACTCCAAAGGGCCTTCTCGTCCCTGGTCCCCACCCTTGCCTTCCCCGCGTGCGGGAAGGGCCGCCCGGGTAGTTACAGTCATTTTTCTTTGGTGTAAGGTGCCTTAGGGCACCGTTGTCTATGGGTGCGAGAGCATGGCTTTGGCACCCCGGAATGGGCCAGGTCAAGTCCCCATCAGGATATCCCGTACAGCGAAAGCCGGCCCCATAATCACCCCCTTGGGCGTAATTTTGTAACCTCGCGTGCCGGGGTCGTGGTCACTGCCGCGGATTTTCAACACGGTGGCGACTTTACGCCGCCGCCCTTCAATTTCCCGATAGCGCAGCAGGACGATGGTATCCATGATTAAAGCCAGATGAGGGTCTACTTGCGCTGTCTCTCGCACATCGCCGTGCACATTGGCCGTGAAAATGGAAGTAACCTGGTGCTCGTCAAACAGGTCCAGCAATGAATAGACAAAATCCCTAAGTCTCACCGGGCTGGTAATATTGATTTCCACGTCCGCCAGGCTGTCGAACAAAACCCGACGCACACTGCCATCGGCCAGAGCCTCTCGGATTTGGCAGTAAAGTTCGTTGAGGTTCAAACCCATGGGGGGGCGGTGAATGAAGGTCAGCAAATCGGATTCCAGAGGGGAGCGCAAGTCCATGCCGATGGCACTGGCCAGGCTAACAATCTTATGGGGTTTTTCGGCCAGGCTAATAAACAGACCTTTCTCTCCCTGATTGGCCCCCTCGTGCAGAAAGTGGACTCCTACCGCCGTTTTCCCTGTACCATCCTCGCCCGCGATGAGGGTGGCAAAACCCCGGAACAATCCCCCTCCGAGCATGTCGTCCAGGCCCGCAATGCCGGTGCTTATCCGTTCCAAGCCCAGGGGAGGACGACCCTCACCGCTCAGCACCCGCACTTTCGGTTGAGGGGTGGGATAGACCATCATTCCCTGGGGCCCAAAGGCGACCGCGTGTTTTCCCGGCATAAAGTCCTGTCCCCGGGCTTTAATGACCTCCAGGTATCGTCCACTCTGGCCCTCCGGCGTGATTTCAAAACTCAGCCGGAACACCGCGTCCACGACGTATTCCTCAAAGGAAATATCCGCCGCCGAAGGCGTCACCTCTCCTACTAATATGGTGGTATATTCTCCCTGCCGCAGCAGGTTCAGCAGACGGTTAAGCAGTTCACGCAGAGCAATAGGGTCAGAAGTAATGCGCTGGAAATGGGTAATGCTGTCAATCATAATCCGCCGTACATCCATTTCCCGCAGGGCCCTTTGGATGAGCCCTTCGGGAGAGTCAATCTGCTGTTGGAACACGGCTGGGGAGGTGGGAATGACACGCAGTTTCCCCTCTTGAGACAGGCGGCGAAGGTCCCAGCCGAAGTTGAGCGCGTCTCGGTACATTTGCACGGGCACCTCCTCAAAAGTCACAATCAGGCCCGCCTCACCGTATTTTACGATGCCCTCGTGGATGAATTGCATCCCCAAGGTAGTTTTCCCCACTCCGGGAGTGCCTTCGACCAAAATGGAACCTCCGCGCAAAATACCTCCGTATAAAATCTCATCTAATCCCTCAATGCCCATTCTGACTTTTTCCATCGTTAGCCTCCCTCTTCTCGGGCCAAAATCTGGGCCACCACGCGCAGCCGGTTTTCCCGCTCCGACATTAGTTCCATGAAATCGTCTACCATCCGCCGGATGTCAGGGTCGTTGGAACGGGTATACACGGTCTCGCCTCTAACCTGATGCCGCTCGATAAGCCGAGCAGCAGCCAGTTCTGCCAGTTCCTTGACCACCTGCTCCTCCTCGTGACCCACCCAGGTCGCGATACCGCTGGCGCTGTCTATGGTGTCTGGGTTCTGGTAGAAAAAGACCAGCAGGTCCAGTTTGATGAGCGAGTCCAAAATTTTATCCAACAGTTCATAGGCTTGCAAAGTACTCTCCAAGGCGCCCATATTCTTGCCCTTTCCCTTACACCCCATTTGGACCTTTCGGTCGCTTTGCCAGCGGGGAAGGTGCCCCCGCCAGTTGGGGGAGGGTAAAGGTAAAGGTGGTGCCCTTCCCCACTTCACTCTCCACCCATATTCCTCCCCCGTGGGCCTCTACCAGATGACGTACCAGGTACAGTCCAATGCCGATGCCTCTGATTTCTCCCTCCCGGGTGGCTCGATGGTAGCGTTCAAACAAATGCGGCAGTTGCTCTGGGGGTATGCCTAAGCCCTCATCACTAACGCTGATTTCCACTTTTTCTTCCCTCCCGCGGGCCCGCACGGTCACTGTTCCCCCCGCAGGGGAGTATTTAATGGCGTTATTAACCAGATTGACCAAAATTTGCTCCAATTTGTCCTCATCGGCTACAATACGCTTGGCCTCTGGCGCAATTTGGACAGCAAAAGTGTGCTCATAGGCCAGTGCACTTTGGGATTGAATCACCCGCTGGACTAAGGCTGGCAAGTCCACCTCCCGCGTGTGCAGTTCCAAACTCCGCCCCGATTCAATGCGCGAAATATCTAATAGGTCAATGGTCAGCCGGTTGAGGCGGTCGCACTCATGCAGAATGGTGTTCAAAAACTCCTGTTGGACGGCCGGGTCGAGTTTATCTTTATGGCGTAGCAGGGTCGAACTGTAACCCATAATGGAACTCAAAGGCGCGCGCAATTCGTGGGAAACAAAGGAGATGAGGTCGGTCTTAATGCGGTCCAGTTCCTTCAACTGGGTCACATCGGTGAGCACCGTCACCAATCCGAACTGCTCTCCAGCCTCGTCGCGCACCGGAGAGACCTGCACGTTGAGGGTGCGGGGCGGGGGGCCTTCCAAAGTCACTTCGACTGGGCCGTCCGCTGGCGGTTCAGCCATGAGCCGTTCCAGAATTCGCGCCACTTCGGGATGGGGGATTTGAGATAACAGGGGTTGTCCGGCCTGCCCCCCCCTGCGCAGGTTCAAAAGATGGGCTGCGGCAGGGTTCAGCAGCACTACCCTTCCCTCTAAATCGGTAACGATAACCCCGTCCCCCATGCTGTTGACCATGGCTTCTATTTCGGCTGTACGTTTACCTAACTGCCGATTGGCCTCTACTAATTCGCGGGTAGCCTGCTCCACGCGCCGTTCCAACTGGCTGTACAGTTCAGCGTTTTCAATGGCCACCGCTGCCTGGCTGGCCTGAGCGGTCAGGAGCGACAAATCCTCCTCATCGAACCCGGCTTCATCGGTTTTGTCCTCCAAGTTCAAGGTGCCGATGATGCGTCCCCGAGCCTTAAGCGGCACACACAAAGCCGATTGTATTGGCCCCCAGCCGCAGTCCACATAGCGAGGGTCAGCCGCCGCCTGATTGGTCAACACCGGCTCCCCGCGCTCCACTACCCAACCGGCCAACCCTTCCCCTACCCGCAGGTGAAATTCGGCTACCTGTTCTCGCCGCAAACCCCGCGAGACCATCAAGCGTAACTCCTGGGTTTCCTCGTCCAAGCGCAGGAGATAGCCAATTTTGCTGCCAATAATGTCAATGGCCACACTGAGAATGCGGTGCAGTAGGCGGCTCAAATCCAGTACGGCCGAAAGGGAACGCCCGATGTCGCCCAACATGCGCAGTTCCAGATTGCGCCTTACTTGTTCCTCATACAGGCGCGCATTGTCCAAGGCAATGGAAGCCTGATTAGCCATGGTAGCCAGCATTTGGATGTCATCTTCCGTAACCTCCCGCTCTGTAAAGTAAAAAACCGCCAACACCCCGATGGTCTGCCCCTCCCGAAGGAGCGGAGTTCCCAGGAAAGTTCGCAGTCCCTGTCCCTCTACAAATAAATGCCGCTCCGCTTCTGTCAGGCGGGGGTCAGCGGCCATGTTGCGCACGAATAGGGTCGCCTGCTGGGTTACTACCCAGCCGCACAACCCCTCCTCCCTTTTGCCGAGGGTCTGCTGTTGGGTGGCTTGGGCTAAGCCCTCGGTGGCCTGTACCGCCAATTGACCCTGCTTCCCTTCCAGTATTACTGCACAGGCGGCGGCCCGGAGGGCTTCGGCCGCCCGGTTAGCAATCAGCGGCAGAAGTTCCTCCCGATTGAGCGTGGCCCCCCAAGAAGTGCTGATTTTCCACAGGGTCGAAAGGGGGGAAGTGGCTTCGGCTTTACCCTTCATGGCCGAACCCTCCGCTCCGTGTACCCCTCTACCACTAACTCACCTTCCAGCAGTCCCAATCGGGCCACCCGCACGCCTGCCGGCAATTCCCAGAGGTTCTGCCCGGCCTCCTGCTGTATCCGCGCCAACAGGCGCTCGCGCACCCCTCCAGGGACGGGTAAGGCCCCTATGCGCACGCCGGTAGGGATGAATCGTACATAGCGGCCATCGGCCGTCAATTCCGGCCTGCCCGTCACCGTTATCGGGGCAGTACGCCTTTGATAGGTGACCTGAGCGTAAATGGTGATGGCTCCCGGCGCCAAGTCTACCCGCAAACTGTGCACGCCCGGTAAGGAATGCAGAGTTTCCGGGTGCGCGGCTACATAGGTGTTCAGTTCCACCTCCCGTACTCGTAATACGAAAGGTTGGGCTTGGTTCTGCCTAACCGCCTGTTTAATGGCCCGCAATTGGGATTGGAGGGTTGCTACATGGGCCTCCGCCGCTTGCAACTGGGTGGGCGTATATTCCGCAGCGGAAGGGAACAACCCAGCAGGTTGGTAGAACAGCAACGCCAACCCCAGGGCTATCAGGGCTCCAGCGGCGATTAGCAGTCCCAATACCCACCGCACCCACCGCTGCTCAAACCATTCCCTCCACTCGGATACCCCCCTCTTAGGAGGGGGCCAAGAAGGTCGAGAACCGTTCACTTTTCCTACCTACGACCTCCTCCCACCCCTGAAGGGGGTGGGCTTCCCCTTTCACCGAGGGAAACTTACGCAGATGTAGGGGTTGCTCCCCAGCAC
>DTZQ01000401.1 GCA_012961305.1 Armatimonadota bacterium
CACGATTTCGCCACCTACCCGCTGGTAGCCCTCCTCCTTTCGGCCCTGAACTTTTTCGGCCTACCAGTGGTCAATGCTTATTCCCGCCATCTGGAACGGCAGGCGGACGTATTTGCCCTGCATCTGGCCCCTAACGGCCCGGCGGCCAAGTCTGCCCTGCGGCAGTTGGCCCGGCACAACCTCTCTCTGCCTGACCCTCCTCTCTGGCTCAAAGTTTGGTTTTACAGCCATCCCCCTCTGGTAGAACGCCTGGCCCTGGTCGAAACCATAGCCATTCATGCTCCTGTCCCTCACCCCAACCGACAGTCAGCAGAATAAAGGCTGATGGTTACAATGGGCCAGAGGCAACTTAATTCCTCCGTGTTCTCAGCGTTCTCTGCGCTGAAAGGTTAGTAAAGGGGAAAAATGAAAGTGGGAAGGGAAAAATTGAAAATCTTGGCCGTGAGCGATATGCACGGACAACTGGAGCCGGTACACCGGCTGGTGGCGGAGCACACCCCCGATTTGCTCCTCTGCTGCGGGGACTGGGGCGACCCCGGCGAGGTCCTGGAGGAAGACCTGCTCTCTCTGCAGGAGCAGACCTACATTTTGACGGTGTTCGGCAACCACGATGACCGAGACCTGTTAGCGCGGCTGCGGAACCGGGACGGAAGCCCCATTCTACTGGAGCAGGGGGAATTACGGGAAGTTGGGGGCCTACACCTCGCCGGCATTAGTGGCATCTGGGCCAAGTCCCACCGCCGGCCCCATTATGTCACCGAGGAGGATGTGGCCGCCTTCGTGGAGCGGCTGCAAGGTCAACCTCTGGAGGTGCTCCTGACCCACGGCTGTCCGGTGGGTCTGGCCGACCGTACCCCCCGAGGCACCCATGGGGGAAAGAGGTGCTTCCTGCACGCCTTTCGCACCCTGGCCCCCCAAGTGCACCTCTGTGGTCATTTGCACCTGCAGCAGCAGTACCAAACCAAGTCGGGCCAGATTGTCCTGAACATCGGCTATACGGCCGCAGGGGATTACGCCCTGCTGTGGGCGAGGGCGGGAACCATCGCCCTTGAATTTGCGGGCCGGTGGTCCCCTTGAGGGGAGTTGCAAAATCGAACCTCATGTGGTATAATCTCTTCCCGGAGGCAACGTATGGCGAAGCAATGGCATCCCCTTCTGGCCCAGTTCCTGCGGCAGGACTACGGCGACCGGCTCATCATCGAAGAGGAGGTTCCTTTGGGCGAAATGCCCTTGCGGGTTGACCTGCTGCTCATGCCACGCGACCCAGCCGTTTCGCTTCCTTTTCCTTTCAACCATTTGGGCGCCACTACTCTGGTGGAGTTCAAAGGGCCGGATGAAGTAATCACTCAAGGGGATTTAGTGAAGTTGGAAGTGTACGGGCTGCTGTATCAGATGAAAGAGCGGCTGTGGGCCCGGGAGGAACTGGTGTTGTGGCTGGTGGGTTCTCACTTTGCCTCAGACGTATCACGGGTTGAGGGAGCAGAGATAGTAGAAATGGTGGAAGTGGGACCGGGCGTAAGGAGGGGAAAAATGGACAAGTTCCCCACCTGTTTGGTGGACGTGACCAGACTGCCTGTGGGGAAAGAGACCCTGCCGCTGGTAATGGTAACAAAAGGCCAGCGGGAATGGGAAGTGATGGAGTATCTGGTGGAACATCGGGAGGAAT
This sequence comes from Armatimonadota bacterium, assembly GCA_012961305.1. Lineage (GTDB taxonomy): Bacteria > Armatimonadota > UBA10988 > UBA10988 > DTZQ01 > DTZQ01. The sequence goes on from DTZQ01000401.1 coordinate 1,667, forward strand.
ATGGGGGATATTTAACCCAGGCGCTGCTGTGGCATTTTGGAGTTTTAGAGGAGGTGTTAAAAATGAGAGGTTTGACAGTAGATGAGTTAGGATTAGAAATGGAAGTGGATGTAAAGGGCATTGTCAACTTCCTGGGGCCAGAGCGCATCCTGCAAGCCATGGCCGAAG
>DTZQ01000402.1 GCA_012961305.1 Armatimonadota bacterium
ATAGCCGGCGAAAGGCCCTCGATGTGGTCCACGTCCGGCTTCTCCATCTGGCCAAGAAGGCACGGGCCCCGGCCGAGAGGCTCTCGATGTACCGCCGCTGTCCCTCGGCGTAGAGGGTATCGAAAGCCAGGGAGGATTTGCCCGAGCCGGACACGCCGGTAAAGACGATGAACTTATGGCGCGGGAGTTCCAAGTACACATTGCGCAAGTTATGCTCCCGCGCTCCCCGAATCACAATGGGTCGGTGGGTCATGGTCGTCTTATCCCGCCGCTTCCGCTAAGGTAACCACAATACTTTTATTGCCACCATTCCCTCACCAATTCACAACTCAGACGGAAGTATCCTTCTTTCGCCTCGAACACCTCTAAGGTGAAAGTGCCATTGTACCCTTGGGTGCGCAAGTATCTCACCAGCCGCTTGCAAGGTACCCGGCCCGTTCCCAGCGGCAGGTGCAAGTCGCGGTGGCCATCGTTGTCCGACAGGTGCACATGCCGCAGGCGGGCCCCACAGGTGCGCAGCAGTTCCACTGTGCGGTTTTGGGGAACCCCTAAGTTCGCATGTCCGATGTCCAACGTCCAGCCCAATTCCGGCACGGCCGCTAACAAAGCCCGCAGGTGTTTAGGCTGACCCCATATCCCGTCTAAGTTCTCCACCAGCACGGTCACGCCTAACTCCTTTCCCCACCTTGCCAGTTCACCGAAGGTTTCGATGTTTCGGGCCACGATGTCCGCGACCGTGTAACCGTTGGGGAACCGGTGGTCGGGATGCACCGTCGCCTGGGTAATGCCCAGGGCCGCGAACACCTCCCAGTTGCGCCGCAACTCCTCCAACGCGGCCCGCCGCAGCCGTTTGAGGGGCGAAGCCAGGGGCAGATAGTAGGCGGTATGACCTACCACGTCCAGGCCTCGGTCACCCAGCCACCGCCGTACTTCAGCCGGGTTCAGGTCGTCCGCCACCGTATAGGGCGGCTCCAAAGTAAGTTCCAGATAGTCCATTCCCAACTTCGCCGCCCGCGCAATTTCCCGGTGCAATTTTGCCGCTGGGTTGTTCATTTTGCCCAATCGCATGAGGCCTCCCTCTACCGCGATACAGGATGCCCCCCTCCCACCCCCGACCGCTTATCTCAACACCACGGGCTCACCCGTTTCCACCGACCGATAGGCGGCTTCGGCAATTTCCACTGCGGCCCGACCGTCCCACCCAGTGACGGGTGGTTCCGTGTCCTGGAGCACGGCCTCTATCCAGACGCGCAGTTCGTGTTGGACGGGGTTTTCTCCGGGCAGGTCCCGCAGCGCCAGGAAGGTGGCTTCCTTTTCCTCTTTGTGCCGGTAGCGCACGCCCGCATTTTCGCCCCACACAGCGGGGAACTCGATGGAACCCTCAGTCAAATCCAACCTTCCTCCATAGCCGCCAAAACAGGTGGCCTGGCTGGAATGGAGCAGGCCCACCGCCCCACTCTGGAAGGTCATCATCAGGAGCACAATGTCCGGGTAATCCTGATAGGGCGAGACATAATTGCCCCCCTGGGCGTAAACTTGCTTCACCTCGCCACACACCCAGCGCATGAAGTCGAGTTCGTGGGAGTTGACCTCCATCAGCGTACCCCCGCTCTGGGCGCGGCTCTGCCGCCAATGGGTGCGCCATTTCCCGCCCCATCCACCGCCGGTGCGGTAGACAACCATGCAGGTGGGCTGTCCCAACTGGCCGCTAACGGCCAATTCTTTGACTTTGGAGTGTACCGGATGGAAGCGACAGACCTGCCCAATCATCAACTTCACCCCGGCCCGCTCCACGGCCGCAATCATCGCCTCACAGTCGGCCACGGTGGGGGCCATCGGTTTTTCGCAGAAGATATGCTTGCCGGCCGCCGCGGCCGCTTCCACCATTTCCCGGTGCAGAAACGGCGGGGAGGCCACCATTACTCCCTGGACCTCTTCGCGCTTTAGCAAATCGGCCGCGTCCAGGAAATAGGGCACGTCCAACTCCTCGGCTAAGGGGGCGGCAGCCTCCTCCCGTACATCGCACACGGCTACCATTCGCGCCCCTTCCAGGTGGGTCAGAGCCCGGGCCAAACTGGTGCCCATTACCCCACAACTTAGCAGCCCTACCCCCAATGGTTCCATTTTACCTTGTCTCCTCCTTTCGCGCTTGGCGCCCGACACTTAGGGCATAAAGTCCAAATTAGGCGGCTAAGGGAAGCCGCCCTCCCGGAAGGCTACAGGGGTACAAACTTAAACTCCTCAGCCGTAACCTTTTAGCCTCGGAAACCCCCGGAAGTTCAGGCAACAGGCTTCCCAATTCAGTACGGTTCCGGGGCGGAATTGTCCTTTCTGCAGGGACTCTATTGCTCCAGGTAGTCAGCGTAAATCGGGAACTGGCGGCACAGGTCCCGTACCTCCTCGCGAATGCGGAGACGGAGGCTTGGACGGTCCAGGTTCTCCAACACCTCTGCAATCCACTCCCCAATTTGCTCTACTTCCGCCGGGCCCATACCTCGCGTGGTAATGGCTGGAGTTCCAATGCGAATGCCACTGGTAATGTTAGTGGGTCGGGTGTCGAAGGGAATGGGGTTCTTATTGACGATAATGCCCGCCTCCTCCAGGGCGTTAGCCGCCTCCCGACCGGTCAGCCTGCGCACACCCACGTCCACCAGGACCAGGTGGTTGTCTGTTCCCCCGGTGACCAGGCGCAAACCACGCTCTTGTAGCACCTGGGCCAGGGTTTGGGCATTCTGGACAATTCGGGCTTGACAGCGCCGAAATTCCGGCTGCATAGCCTCGCGCAAGGCCACTGCTTTGGCGGCGATAGCCTGCATGAAGGGCCCCCCCTGCTGACCGGGGAAGA
>DTZQ01000403.1 GCA_012961305.1 Armatimonadota bacterium
CTGGCTCAACGAACATTTCATCGGCCGGCGCACCGCCGAGGGCCGCCTGATGGCCAAGTACGCCAACACCGACGAGGTGCGCGACGCTTTTCTGGCCTGGGAGGAAGACCATCCGGGGCACTCCTCTTTCAACTACCCGGTTCAAGTCCAGGACTGGGAGTCGTATCCCTACCTCCTCAAGGGTCTGGCGCGGGAACTGATGTTCGCCCATCACGAGGAGGAAATCGCTACGTTTCGGGAGCGCGGCGTGCACCTTCATCGCTTGCTCAAGACCGACGCTCGTCATTGGGTTCGGCGCGGAGACCGCATTGTGGCGACGGCACCCCCGAGAGAACGGTTTCTCCTCTGGAGCGACGAAGGCACCGTGACGCTCGATTTTTCGCCGTTTGTGCCGGGTCAGGTACGGGTCGTTCAAGGGCGAGAGGGAGGCGAGACCTTCGCCGATGCCCGCCGCCTGACAGTTAAGGAGGAACCTATTGTCGTGGAGGCGGCAGACAACTCGCGCGCTGCGGGGGAGGAAAAGGATAACCGAGTGCTCATCCAGTTTCGCCTGAACGTCAATTCTTTCCCTGACGAAGCGGTGGCACGGCGAAACTGTCGCAACCTGCGACGGCTTTTAGACCTCTTTCAGCAGGCGGGGGTGAAGCCCAGTTTCTGGTTCACAGGATTGGCGACGGAGCAAATTCTGCGCCTTGACCCCGATTTCATCCGCCTGCTCAACGAGAGGAACATCCCCGTCGGTCATCACGGGGCGAACCGACCGCCCAAACCCATGCCCATCGAGCGAGTCAAAGGGGAGAACTGGGAGGAGGATGTGCGGGCGATTCTGGACTACGAATCCCATGCCCTCAACCCGCGCACGGGCAAATTAGACCGCCGGCGAGAGGGAGGTCTGAAGTGGATGCAGAAGGTGTTCCAAGGTCGCATCCGGGCGACGGGGAGGTTCTTTCAAGCCTCCATCCTGTACGCGACGAAGCAGTTCGGCTGCGAGGGGATGATTGGCCTCAAGGGCAACACGGGCGCGCCCTCCAATGCGGCATGGTTCTTGGGCATGAAGAACCTACCCGACGCGCTGGGCATTGGGCCCGAGATGATGCGTCGGGCCGCGATGGGACGGCTGGACCTCTCCCAGGTTATCGAGCGGGGCATCGCATCGTGGTCGCCGGAGGAAGTGAAGACCGTCGCCATCCTGATTCACGACCACGACTTTCTGCGCGGCCCGCCTCCTCTGCGGGAGCGCCTGTGGAGGGTTTACGAATCTCTGGTCCGCTGGGCAGCGCAACACCCTCGGCTGCAGGTGGTGACCTACGAGGAAATCCTCGACCGCATCGCTGACGACCGGGCGAAGACTGTATCGCGTGTGGCAGTGCTGAGGGCCGCCGAGCAGGTGGCTGCCGCGCAGACGGCCCCGCCCGAATACATTGACTTGGGAGGGGACTATCTCTCCCTGACCGACGCCTTTCAGGCCTTCGTGCAGTCGCTGCGGGTCTTCGCGGAGACGGGCCGGCTGCCCGAGACGGTTCGGGTGAAGGACCTTCTTGGGCCGACGGAATTCGCCCCCAGCCACCTGCCTTCCCTCATGGCGGCGGTGCGACTGCCCGAGATGGCGGGCGAAGAAATCGTGGCCGCGGCCCGGCGCGTCGGCGCGGCCATGGCCGACCGCCTCCCAGCACAGGTTCAAGTGGGCGACCTGTCCCTGAACCCCGCCGAGTTCCTGTGGGCCATGGCCAGCACCCTTACCGCCATCCACAAGACGGGCAAGCCATCGTCCCTGTTCCTGCACGCCGTAGATGCGCTGCCCGCCAGCGGGCGCGAGAACCGTCTGGCCGACCCGCTCACCCAGTTGCAGTTCTGGACCTACAAGCCGCTGCGGTGGAGATGAAGGAACGTTGCGAGGAGGTCACCATCATGCGTCTCTGGATAGCCGGTCTCATTCTCTCATTGGCGTCACCGCGCTTGTTGGCCCAGAAGGAGGGGCCGAAGAACATGCTCCGCAACGGCGACATAGTAGCGCTCTTGTCACCAGCGCACTCACCGATGCCGAGGCCGGGCGAAGCGCATCGGTGGCAGAGGCTAAGGAGAGGAAAGTGATGAGAATAGGAGGAAAAACCATGCTTTTGTCCTCCGTGAAGGTCAAATATGGTCTGATATTGATAGCGTTGCTGGGGGGAATGGGAAGGCCCGCAGGGGCTCAGGGGCCGTTGTCCCTGCGGCCGGGTGGGCCAGAGGAAGGATTGTCCATCGGGCTGCTTCAGTTGGGGCCTCCTCTGGCGGGCGAGGAGGAACTGGCTCGCATCGCCCGCGACATCCTGTTACTGCGGGCCCTCAATGACCTCGGCCTGTCGCGGGAACAGATACGGCAGGCTCTCCCGCCCTTGAAGGAATGGCTGGCTGCCCAGCGGCGCTTTCGGGAGGGGGTGAAGCGATGGCTGCTGAGTCAGCGCGCTCGGCTGCTTAAAGGGAACCCCTCAGCGGTGGAGCGAAACCGGGCCTCTCAGGAGATGGACACCCTGCGGAAACACTACCGGGAGGCCATAGAGGCCGCGCGGCGGAAAATCACAGAAGTCCTCGGTCAGGAGAAGGGGGGCGGTCTCATCCGGCTGGTCAGGGGAGGGTTCACCCGCGAGTTGCGTCCTTCCTTCCCTTTGGGGCCGAGACCGCCCAGAGGGAGGCTTCCCAGGCCGGGAACCTCCCGAATACGTCCCCCAGGCCCTCCGCCCGGTCCTCCCCCCAGTCGGTTGCCTCGGCCTGACCGCCCAGAACCCCCTGCGGCGCCCGGATGGACGCGTCCCCAATGGCTCCCCTTCGGGCCGCCGGAGGCGGTGTTGCCCCGGCTCATTGCCCTGTTGGAGGAGAAACTGAAGGCCATGAAGTAGCCGGCAGTTAGAGAAATGGGGGGAGTGCGAGGGGGGCTATAAACCTCCCCGATTTATCGGGGAGATACATGGACCCCCCTCACA
>DTZQ01000404.1 GCA_012961305.1 Armatimonadota bacterium
CAAATCCTGCATCCGGTAGCCGCCCACGGGGATAACCAGCCGGCCGCCCTCGGCCAGTTGCTCCTTGAGGGCCGGGGGCACCGTTTGTCCTCCCGCGGTGACGATGATAGCCTCAAAAGGGGCTTCCTCTGGCCAACCCAGAGTGCCGTCGCCCACGCGCACCGTTACATTGTGATAGCCCAACTCCTGCAGCCGCTGACGGGCCGCAGCGGCCAGTTCGGGAATCCGTTCGATGGTGTACACCTGCTCCGCCAACTCTGCCAGAATGGCCGCCTGGTAGCCGGAGCCGGTGCCCACTTCCAGGACCTTTTCCGGCCCTTTTAGTTCCAACAGTTCGGTCATAAGGGCAACCATGTAGGGTTGGGAAATGGTCTGGTCGAGGCCGATGGGCAAAGGGGTGTCTTGGTAGGCCTGGGCCTGCAGCGAGGGCAGTACGAATTTGTGCCGAGGGACCTGCCGCATGGCCTCCAGAACCCGCGGGTCGCGAACGCCCCGGGCTCTGATTTGGCGTTCGACCATGGCCTCGCGCTCGGCCCGTCGCTCCTCCTCCGCTGGCCGATTTTTAGGGGACATTTTCAAACCCCAAGCGTGAAACGTAAAGAGTAAAATGTAAAGCCTAAGGCGTGAAACGTAAAGCGTAAAACTTAACCTTTAAGTTTCACGTCCAACAAGAAAGAAATTCGGGGCTGAAGGTGTTTTTCCTCCTAAGAGGGAAACGTTTTTCTGGCGCGGTTGCAAATTCTCGAAATTGCTGGTATAATAGAAAGTGAGCGTGCGGCCATAAGCCACAGGCTGACTGCTGAGTGCTCGCCAACGAGGAACCGGCAATTTGGACCTGAGCGTGTGTATTGTCAACTGGAATACGCGGGAGGATTTAGCCCGCTGTTTGACTTCGTTAGTAGGGCGTTCTTGGGACATTGAGTATGAGGTTTGGGTAGTGGACAACGCTTCGCAGGATAGCAGCGGGGATTTGGTGCGCACCCGGTTTCCCACGGTCAACCTGGTGGTGAACGCGGAAAACCGGGGGTTTGCGGCGGCTAATAATCAGGCTATCCAGCAGAGCCAAGGACGATATATTCTACTGCTCAATCCGGACACCATTGTCCATGAGGGAGCATTAAATCAACTGGTGTGGTTTTTGGATACCCACCCGGCGGTCGGTATTGCGGGGTTAAAACTGCTCAATCCCGATGGCAGTCTGCAATATTCCTGTCGGACATTTCCCACTTGGGGAGCAGTACTGTTTCGGGGTACTCTTTTGGGTCGGCTTTTCCCCCACAATCGGTTCACGCGGGAGTATTTGATGCAGGACTGGCCGCACAATGAGGTCCGGCGGGTGGATTGGGTCTCAGGGGCAGGTCTGGCGGTGCGCCGGAAGATGCTGGCCCAAATTGGCCTGCTGGACGAGCGATTTTTCATGTATTGTGAGGATATGGACCTGTGCCGCCGGGCCTGGGACGCCGGTTGGGAAGTGGTCTACTTCCCGGAGGCGGTAGTGACCCACTTCATTGGGCGCAGCAGCGACCAAAACTTGGGGCCGATGATTGTGGAGTTTCACCGCAGCATGTATCGCTACGTGGGGAAGCATTTGGCCCCGCGCTACGGCCCGGCGGTAAAGGTCTTGGCTGGAGTATGGCTGACCCTGCGGGCAGTTTCCATCCTGGCTGGCAGCCTAAAAAGACGGGCCAGACCTCTGTAAGTG
>DTZQ01000405.1 GCA_012961305.1 Armatimonadota bacterium
AAAATGCAGCCGCACTCGGTCGCCGGGCCGCAAAAGGCGAGGGGCGTGGGCGTAAAGTTGGAACTCGAAGGCTTCGTAGTTGAACTTCCGGTCGTCCTGCAACTGGACGCGGACGGGCCCCCCAAGGAGCCGAATTCCCAGGCCGGCCGCGCCTTTGGCCCAGCCTGCGACCTCTGCGGGGGAGGCGGCGAGGACGTAATTGGGAGGCAGTTCCGCCGGGAACTCTTTGCCTCTATCTGCCACCCGCCATTTACCGTCTCGGGCTACCTCCACCGGCACCAACAGCCGATAGAGCACCGCAGCCACGGGAAACTCCCGCTCCGGGAGGATTTCGTAGGTCAGTTCGAGCCGGTCGGGGCTCGCCCGTATCGTTTGAGTGAATCTGACCGCGATGGGTCCGGCCACCAGCCGCCCCTGCACAGTGCGGACCTCAGCCTCTTCGGTAAGGGCCACTTCCCGTGCGGCCGACTGAGTGGCCAGGCCCTTCCAGCCGGGTTGGGCCAGGGCGATTTCACCCCGGGACGCAACCAACTGTCCGTCCATTAGCAGGCTGGTCAGTTCCCCGTGTGGCCCCCAGGTGGCCCTCAGTTCCCCCTGCACCGTCGCACCGACCAGCAGCACCGAGGTCAAACAGAAGGAGGTAATTTCCATCATCATTGGCTCCTCTGGGCTTTCCAGGGTGAGAGGTTAGGTAACTTTACCAGCCAGTATACCCTCTTACCCGTTCCTTGTCAAATGAGGGGCCTGGCTCTTGCCCCGCCGTGGCTCTTGTGGTATAATCGGTGGGAGGAGACAAGGGAATCATGCATTTGCGGGAAGGGAGGAACCTTTTCTGGGCCGGAGTATTAGCGGCCCTGCTGGCCGGCGTTTCTGGGGTCTGGGCGGCTGTTGGGGAGCGGAATTTGGTCACCAACGGCGACTTCGAGGCCGGAGCCGAGGGATGGCGCCTTACTTCGCAAATCCTAACCGACCCTCGGCAGGCCCACAGCGGCGAAAAATGCGTCTTCGGTGAAGTTACCGCGCCCAATCAGGCCCATTTCATCCGCCGCACTTTCGCTTTGCGGGAGAAGAACCTGTACCGGCTGGTCTTCTGGGCGCGGGCGACGAACCGCACCAAAGTAGCCGTGTGGATTCGCACCGGGGAAGAGCGGCGCAACTTGGCGCAACTGAAAAACATTCCCGTCCGGTGGCGACAGTGCGTCGTGCCCTTCTCCGTGCCCCACGATGGGGACTGGGAGTTGGAAATCGTCGCTCCTTCCTCCCACGGCGCGCCGGTGGGGAAGATGTGGGTGGACGACGTGGCCTTGTACGAGGTTGAACTTCCGCTCGCCCTGAACTTGACGGAGGACGAGGGCCTCAGCGAAGACCCGGCTTTGGCCGTAGACGGACGGGGACAGGCTTTCTGCGCCTGGGTGGCCTTTGAGAATGGACGGGACCACGTCCGAATGGCCTATTTGGCTGACCCCGCAGCGACCACGCCCACGGTGACCCAGCGATGGGAGGTGCCTTTGCCCGAGCATACGGCGGTGGGGTCCCTTGCCTTGGCCGGGGCGAGGGAGGGGGCCTGGTTGGTGGTGGCCAGCGAGGTGGGGGGCAACTGGGACCTCTATCTGGCCCGCATTACTGCGGCGGGTCCCTCGCCA
>DTZQ01000406.1 GCA_012961305.1 Armatimonadota bacterium
CCCGGCGGTATTAAAGTTAAATTGAGTTACTACCCCCTGTGCTACCCACCCTGGGCCAACAGCCGCAAATATTCGCTCAGCCGCTCGAGGTGGCGGATGAAGGTGGAGCAGTTAATCCAGCCGTTTTCCACCCACCGAGCATGGTCATCCTGGGCCGCAACGATCGCCCGCACCTGCGGCTCCAAGGCCCGCAGGCGAGCCCGTCGCGCTTCAGCCGAAAGGGGCTGTTGCTGTTGAGCCAAGTACTGCTCCCGTCCCAACTGCTTGACTTTCTGGTACAGGGCAATGACCCCCGGAATGCCATAAGACCCCTTCCAACTGTAGCCCGGTCGGATGTTGACGAACTCATAAACCACCTTGCGCTCCAGATTCACGTAGATGGGCCTGTTGGTCTCCAACTCGTAGAATCGGGCCCACAGGTTCTCGCCGATTTTAGACTGCTCCAGCCAGGCGATGGCCGCGGGGATGGGCTGGAGGTACTTCTCCTCACCCGTCTCCAAGTAGAGCGTGATGAGCGTACGGATGTTCCGGCTCACGACTGCCGAACAGACGCTCGGCGGCTCGAACCAGCGGGCCCAAGCCGGCTTGAGGTCAAAATCGTATTGCTGGGCCCACCCGGCTTGGGGTGCTGGAAGTTGGGAAAGGATGATGAAGTTGCCGCCGCGCTGGGCCGAGGCCAAATACTCCGGCCGGCCGTAGTAGCGATAGGCGTCCAGCATGACGTAGATGCAATCATTGATGGCGTTGTCGTTGAAGGTATAGTAACCGCCATAGTTGTTGGGGGGAGGGTAGCGCTGGGGCCAGGCCCCGTTGGGATACTGGCTTTGGAGCATGAAAGCCAGGCCATATTTTACCGCCTCGCGCAGCCAGGGCTCGTCCATTAGTTGATGCACTGCCATGAGGAAGCGCAGGGCACTCTGGGAGTTGTTGTCGTCGAAGGTGGAGGTATTGCGGCCCTGACTGGGAGGCATGTAGGCTGCACTGTGACGGTAGCGCCAGCGATAAGGAGCCTCAGCGGAGAAGTCGATTCTGTAATCCCAGCCGCCGGATTCCAACTGTCCCCAGACCAGGGCCTGGGCCGCATCGCGGGCCGCAATGAGGTAAAGTGGTTCCTGGGTGGCCTCGTAGGCCTCCAGGAAAGCAAAGCCCACAGCCGGCGTGCCCGGCGGCTGGACCCAAATCTGGGAAGCCGTAGCCTTACCCTCCCCGTAGCGACGACCCAAATCCTCCGAATAGCGCCAGAGGTAGCCGCCACAGGTGGCGATGGAGCGGAAGTACTCCACCCCCCGCCGCAGGACCTTTCGGACCTGTTGTTCCAACTTCTGCCCCCCGGCCTCCGGGCCGAAGGAAGCGGCCAGGAGCACCATTAAATAGACTCGGAAGAGTTTGGACGGTAGAGAGTTCATGAAAACCTCCTCCCTCACACATAATTCAGGCCGTACTCTGGGCGGGGAAGGGGAAAGATGGTGCGCAGCACTTGGCTCAGTTTCGACTTCTCTCCCTCGCAGGCAGGGAGGGACAAAAGGACTTCCTCCTCTCCCGGCGCCGGGCCGAAAACCAGCCGGGCCAAGTCCGGCCAATGGGTGAGCCGGATTTCCTCTCCATCCAGAGCGAGACGCCAGGTTCCCTCCCTTTCCTCGGCGATGAGCCGGGTCGCCACCTGCTCCCCGGCTCGCTCGGCGAACAGCGGCCCCAGCCGGGCCATCAGCCGGGGGAAGTGAATGACGGAGACCGTACCGGCCGTAGGTTGGGGAACACTTTGGCGTCCCTGGGCCCAGAGCAGCCCGCACAGTTCCTCATCGTGCGCGGGAACGCGCCAGTGCAACTCGGCCAGGGACAGTTCCGCCAGCAGCGGCGGGACCGCTGCCAGAAGGGCATGGCGGCAGCCGGCGTACTCGCTGACTTCCGCCCTTCGCTGGCCCTCCCCTTTGCTCACCATTAGGACAAAATACGCCCTTAAACGACCGCCTTCCGTCACCGAGTAAAAGCGTCGTTCGCGGCGCAGGTAGGGGTGAACCGGGCCCTGGGCCCCGAATTTCTCCCAATCTTCCCGCGGCCGGTGAAAGCGCACCGGCTCCTGCCGATAGAGCCGAGCCAGTTCCGGCCACTGGTCAGGTTTCAGCAAAGCCCCGGCTGCTTGGGCAGTAGAGAGGGGAGCCTCTGCGGGGGTCAAGGTGAACACCTCCACCCGTCCCACCGAGGCCGCGCCGTGACGGCGGTAGAGGCCCCGGCGCCCAGAGATGAAAAGGACGTCCACGCCCTCCGCCCGCAGGGTAGCGATGACGTCCTCCAGTAGCGTCGTTGCGTAACCCCGCTGACGGTAATCCTCATGGGTGCACACCGCCCCCACACAACCTACACCCACCCGGCAGCCGTGAATTACCAGGTCGCGGGCCACGGCCCCGATGTGACTGACAATCTTCCCCTCCACCTGCAAAACGCGCAAGTGGCGCCGGTTCTCCGGGCAGAACAGGGTGGGAAAACACTCCTGCATTCGCCCCTCCCCGGCCCGGAAAATCCGGTTGACCAGGGCCAGCAGTTCGTCCATCTCCTCGGCCCGCAGCGCCCGCGGCTCATCTGTGGTGCTCGTTCCGTTCATTTCTCGCAAGCATTCAGGCGTGAACAGCCACCGCCCTTCCATTCCAATGCAGGATGCGCGATTCCCTCAACGCACTTCACATCCCGCGTTTGCGCTTTACGCTTCATGCTTCACGCCTCACGACCAGTTCGCCGAGGACCGGATGATTCCTCCTCTCAATGCTCCTGCCTGCGAACCGCAGGCAAAACCGGGGCTCGTTTTGCCCTCACCTCCGGCCCCTCTCCTACGTGGTGGGGGAGGGGAATACAGGAGTGGCCGGAGAAGTTCTCCCTTCCCCGCTGGGCAGAAGAGAGGTTTGAAAGATGAGGGCCTGAGCAAATAAGCCTTTCCATTACCCTCCCACTAAGGGGAAGGAGGTGGAGAGGCCGGAAACACGGTGGTCGTGGGCAGGACGAAACGGTCGCCCGCCTGGAGGTCATGGTAGAACAGGGTGTCTCCCACGGCGAAACCTTGGCTGCTTTCCACCCGTAAGGTCATCGGCGTACCGAACTCAACGGCGGTGAGGCGAGTTGCTGCTCCCCGACCGTTGGTGACGAGTTTGCCGTCGAAGAAGTAGTCGTTGGGATGGCGGCCGAGGGAGCAGGCGTACTCGTGCGGGATGTCGCTGAGCAGGGTGTGTTCGTCGGGAATGCTCAGCACGTGCCCTCGGCCCAAGAGGAAAGTAGTGTCTCCGAAGTGCAGAATGCTGCCCTCGGGCCCTGCCTCCACCCGCTCCAGACGGTAGGCAGTGGTGCGGGAGTAGGCGTCGTTGAGGAAGTAAATTAGTTGGCCGTTCAGTCGTCCGTCGGCGGGCAGGCGGACAGGAGTGTACACGGCGAGGTGCTCCTCATCCACCCGGAGCACCGGGCCCTCATAAGCCCGGGTTTCCGCCTGCAGGCTCCACTCGTCCAGGCGCAGCAAGTCCGCCCCGTGCAGCACCGCCCGGACGATGGTGCCGTCGGGGGCCAGACGCAGGTAGGCCAGAGCCCCGCCAACTTCCACCGGCCCGTGGTCAGTGGCAAACACCTTCCGGCCGTCGCGCAGGCCACCGCTGAAAAGGTATTCGACGTAGCCGTCCGCGGAGGTGATTTTGAGGCCCACCGGCTCGAACTCCACCTCTTCGGCCACCGAACAATCCACCCGCTCCACGCGGCGCAGGAAAGGTCGAGCCCAGAGTGAATCCGCCTCCCCCGCTGGCTGCAGGAGCACCCCTGCCAGGCCGAGATAGTAATGCTTTGGCTCCCTGTTCGGCTCCTTCATTTCCACGGTGAACTGGTGCACGCCAGCGGACAGCCGTCGCCGACCGAGCACTATCAGTTCCGGGCCTTCAATCCTCGGCGCCCAGGCATCCACCGGCTCGCCCATTGGCTTCCCATCCAGCAAGAACTGGGCCAGGCCGTAACTGTTGGCCTTGAGCACGTTCACTCCCACCAGATACTCCCCGGCGGCAGGCACCTTTAGGGCGAAGGTCATCCGATGCCCGGCCTGCGTACCCTTGAGGAGCACAATGCGCAGGGACGGAATGGGTTTCACCTCCGCATTGGCCCCGGTCACCTGCTGCTCCAGTTGAGCAGCCTCGATGAGCCCTGGGGGAGTGGGACGGGCGTAGGGTTCCATTACGGTCACGAAGGTGCTGCGCAACGGTTCCTCACCTCGGCGGCGGACGATGGCATAGGAGGCTTTGCGGTTGTAGGGGTACAGCCCTGGTGCCTGAGCCAGGAGGGCCTTGCTGTTGGGTGGGGGCAGGAAATGCACCCGGAAGTGGGTTTCCAGCGGTCCCTCCAACGGCCAAGTCACCTGCCAGGCTCCCTTCGGCCTTCCTCGGCGCACGCCGTAGAAGAAGCCGTAGCCGTTCCCCGGCGGAGGGTTCCAGTAGGGTTTGTTCGGATAGCCGATGACATCTCCGTCGTTGCCCAACTTCGTCCCCCACGAAATCTCCGGCCCGGCCAGCGAGCCCGGCTCCTCCGGCCCCAAGCGGACGCCCTCTACCTCGTACTTCTGCGTCTGCGCGCCCAAGAAATAGTCGTGCTGTTGCCCGCCGACGACGCGAAAGATGTCCACCAAATACGCCCCCCTGGGATTGGGGATTGGGGCCTCCAGCCCCATGCTGCCCCCTAAGAGAACGACCGTCCGCCGGTACAGACTCACCCCTTCGCTGCGGTAGCAGTTTTCGGCGGAGGCTTCAGCCATTTGCAGGCCCGGCACCGCCACGAACAGGTATAGACTCCCCCCGGAACCGGCGGCCTTCAATTGGCTGATTTCGTTGACCACCACCAAATTGTGGCTGGCGGTCTGGCTGGCCCAGCCGACGTGGGTGTGGGTGCTGCCGAAACCGTAGCCGAGGTCGTAAATCAACTGCCTGCCGTAGGCGTAGTAGAGCAGACCGAGTTCATCGTAGTCGGCATGGTTCAAGGAAGGGCCATAGCGCAGCAGGGCGGCCTGGGTGCCTTCTCCTTCCCCAGTGCGCAACAGCACCAGCCCCTTCTGGCCCAAGAACCAGGAACGGTACATCTTCCGCCTCAAATCGGGCGGCAGGTCAGGGGTATCGGGAGGCAAATCCTTCGCATGGAACAGCAGCCAACTGCCCAGGTTGGAGCCGGCTCGCACTCGTTCCAAATCTCCGCCTGACAGGTATTGCAAAATCGCCGCGAACAGACGCTTATCCGCGGGGTCGCTGGCCCCGGCATACAGTCGCTCCGCTAAGGCATAGTCCGTGGAGGAAAAGCGAGGCTCCCGGGGCAGGGCAAATTTGTCGTCCGGCCCCATATCGCCGAAGTTGGGTCGGTGTCCGGCGCAGTCCAGCACCGAGTCGGGCAGCAGGTAGAACTGGCGAAACCTGGTCTCCCGGTAGAGGTCAATTCCGCGCGGATGTTGCTCGTCGCGCCAGTTCCGCAGCGGCTCCGCAAAGGTCAAATAGAGGCTGCGGGTATGGTGGCCGTACATCAACGAAGTTTCGTAATAGCGTCCATCCCGGTCCACGTTGTTGTCCAGCATGGCATAAATGGAGTAAGGTCCCCGCGTAGCCCAACGCACATACTCGGGTATGCCCAACAGACAGCCCACGGCCAAAGCCCCGCGCAAGTAGTCGGCATGGCCGTTGTGCAGCCGTCCGCCGAAGGTGTGGGTGTAGCAGTAGTAAGCAGCATCCTGCATCAGATTGAGGTCAATGTTTTCCCGCCGGGTCATGTTGGGCCAACTTTGACCGTGGGCTTCAGGGGTGCCCACCGCAACGGTCTGCGGCCAGGGAGGTGGAGGCCAAGTTTTCTCCAACTGCGGACGCCGCGAAGGCTTGTCCAGGGCCGCACTCTGGTAAATCAAATCGTAGGCTTCCACGAAAACCACCAGATTGCGAGCAACCTGATACCAGGGCCGGGCGAAGCGACCGCTGGGCGGACGGCTGGGATAGTCCCAGGAGCCACTGGTGGATTCGGGATAAATGGAGGCCAGGGCGTCTAAGAAGAAGGCTGCCCGCTCGGCGTACTTTTCCTCGCCGGTGAGGGCATAGGCCCGCGCCAGGGAGGGAATGGCCCGCCGCGTCCACTGCTCCGTGACCCAGGCGTTCCAGGAGCCGACGAAGTAGTGTACCCGCCCGTCGGGCCCGCGATAGCCCGTACCCTCGTCGGGATGTTCCGCATCGGGCAGGAGGTGCCCGTTGGGGCAGGTCACGTGGCCGGGGTTGTCCCAGGAACAGCGTGCCCCTCCCCAAGTGCCCCACCGCGCCCCACAGAGAGGACAGCCGGTAATGCCGTAGGCGTAACAGGCACCAGGGCCCGGCAGGAAGCGCAGCCAGTACTCCTCGCCTTCGCGCAGCCACTGAGCGGCTTCGGCCAAGATGTTTTCGCGAACCTGCCGGGCCCAGGGGTAGCGGGCCAGGTTCCGCTTGGCCCGTTCCACGTCTTCGGGCGTCAAGTACACCGTGGGATGACGGGTACGGCCCTGGGCCTGGAGGGCCTCGCGGGGCAGCGGACGGGGCAACCGCGGGGGTCCCGTTAGCCGCCGTTGGGGGTCGAAAGCCACCACCAGTTCGTCAATGCCCACGTAGTGCGACCGCGTGTAGGTGGACAACACTTGAACCCGCACCAAAGTAGTGCGGCGGGGAGGAAAGCGCAGCAGGATTTCGCTTTCGTGGGGCTCCAACTCCCCCTGCAGAGGTTCACCCTCCGAAAAGTTGACCTCCCATTCCCGCCAGGCGTCGTACAGGCCCGGCTGGACGTAGAGGGACACGATGACGGTGTCCACCGTTTGGGGCTCTTCCCAGCGCACCTCGAACCACTGGGGCAACGGGTATTGGTCCCGCGAGGCCCAATGGGTTCGGAGGTTGCCATCGGCGGCCTTGGGTGGACCGTACTTGCCCCCAAACTCCGTGGCGCTGGAGGAAGCAGACAGGGCTCCCTGCCGGGCCAGATTGGGGGGAACGCCGGCCGCAACGCAGGCCCCAAGCAAAACCAAAGTCAACCAGTCAGGCATAGGACACATCTCTATTGGCGAATTTGCCGCAAGTTCTCTTCCCCCTTCCGCACCACCAGGACCCAGGCGCCCGCCAGTTCCCGCGGCAACTCGCCCAGGGGCAAATCTGAGGTCGGGTCCAACCACCGAAAGTTTTCCCCCTTTTCCACCGCCACGAGGGCATACGCAAACCGCGGCGAGGGAAGGAAGGGAACCCCCGCCGGCGTTGGGGCAAGCACTAAGGCCAGGTAAGCCGAAGTTCCTATCTCCCGCAGGAGAACAGTTAGCAATGCTGCCTGGTCTAAAGCGCTGCCTTCGCCGCTGCGCAGGACGTCCCGGGGCACTCGGGGCAGATAAACCCCCCTTTCCCAGGGCCGGACTGCGGGGCGTAGGCGCGCGCTTGCGAACTCATACAGGGCCCGTATTTTGTCCTCGCGTAAGGGGTGGGGCACTGTCACCTCGGCTGCCTGCTGCTTGAGCTCCGGCGGCAAACGCAGAAGGGGAGTCGTAAGGTGACGATACCACTCGCTAATCCGCTTCCAGGTGCCCACGCTGGACACGTCCACCCAGGGCCCGACACCACCGGGCAGGTTCTCTCCCTCCCAAGTGATAATCCGCCATCCCTCCTTTTGCTCCTCCCGCCGCGTCAGGTTTCCCCCCAGTTCCTGTCTCTGCAGCGGGACTGTTTCCGGCACCGCGATGACCAACCGCGCCCGGAGCGTGGGCCGAGAACTCCCGAAGTAGTGCGCATACCAGAATTCGCCTTCCAGTCCCGGCACCGGCCGAAAAGGCCGCCGCCAGGCCAGTTCCAATACCTCCCCCGGCTGCAGCGGTGGCCAAGTGAAAACGCCAGAGGTCACTATCCCCTCATCCTGTCGTCTCACTACTACGGTGGCGAGGTCGGAGGTTAGTGAAGCAGTGTCCGCCTCCCTCGTCCTTCGCCCCTCGTCCCTTGACCCATGTATTATCGCTTCCTCCACCATCGCTCCTACCGGCAGGGGCATCCGCTGCCACTCCTTTGCTCCCTCTGCGGTGCGCAGGTACAGGAGTAGATGCTGTCGGGCCTCTGCCGCTCCGCCGGGGTGGACGAGGAATTGCGTTTCCCTGAGCAGCAGCACCGCCGGGGCCTCTGGCCAGCGTTGGTCCGCTTCGTCTACGGCCGGCATTTCCTCCTGCAGGGGCACTAACTCGCGCAGGGTAGGACGGCCCTCCAATTCCCGCTGGCGTTCGTGCAAATCAAAGGCGAAAGGGGCCCATTGCAAGGCCTGCTGATAGGCCCACTGGGCCGCGGCCAGGTTCCCCTGCTCCGCCAGCAAATCACCGAGCCGCCGATACAGCCAGTCATTTTGAGGACACACGGTCAGGGCCCGCCGGATTTCCCGCACTGCGGCCTCCGTCTCTCCGGCCGCCTGCAGGGCGTCGGCAATTTGCAGGGTCAGGCCGAGGTCTAAGGGATACAATCGCCGCAGATGTTTCCACTCGGCCAGGGCGGCCTCTACCTGTCCTACCTCCAACAGCCACCGGGCACGGAGCAAGCGCGGGGCCGGGGCGGAGTGCTCGCTGGCTATGGCCCGTTCCAAGGCTTTGCTGCCTTCCGTCCATTGTTGCTGCGCCAGGAGGGCCCGCGCCCGGAGGAAATGCAATTCGGTCCCCCCCGGATTGCGCTCCACCGCCTTTTGCAGAGCCGCCGCCACTTCTTCGGCCTCCCCGGCCGCCTCTGCCAACTGCGCCTGCGCCAGCGGGAAGCGGAAGTCCCGCGGAAACCGTTGGGCCAATTCCTCCAGCCGGGCCTTCGCCGCCGCCCGGTCAGTTTCCGCCAACTGTTGGACAGTTCCCAACTGAGCGCTGGCGAGGTCGGGGTTGAGTTCCGTCGCCCGCTGGTACGCCCCTCTGGCTTCTTCCCACCGGCCCAGGGCCTCACAGGTGCGGGCCAGGCGCAAATGCCACAGGCCCGCCTGGGGCCACCGCTGAACTGCCCGCTCTTCCAAAGTTAAGGCCGCCCGCAGGTCACCGTGGACCCGATGGGCGAGGTCCAGGCAGAGCCAGGTTTCCATTTCATCCGGGTCGGCCTGCAGTCGTGCGGTCAACTGCTGTCGCACATCCCAAGCGGGCAGGCGGGGAACCGGCGGCGGTCGGTCGGATTCGTCAGGGGTATCGTAGGGGTCGGTACGGTAGGAAACGTTCCGCAGCGGCGTTCCATCGCGCGCGGTGAGCCGCACCAGAATTCGCGCTGGCTCCCCTCCCACCGCGACTTTCACCAGTATCCGGCTCCAACCCCGGCGCAGCACGGTCGGCACCACGAAAGCGTCCGGGCCGGTGTCCATGGCTTCCGGTGCCCGCACCAGTTCCCGCCCGTTCAGCCACACTTTCACCGCTCCCGTGGCCCCGACTTTCAGGTAGATGGGCTGGGCCTGGGGAGAGTGGACAAAGGTCAGGGCGTAGCCGACGGTGTTCGCTTCCTGCGGCCAGAAGGCCGCCAGCGGCAGCCATCCCCGCCGGGGAGCAACTCCCGGCGAGAACCACCGCCAACGGCGCCCACCCTTGCCCGTCATCGGCCGGCGGAGGTCCAAGGTCTGCTCCGGCGGGTAAACGGCATCGAAGCCTAAGTGGG
This sequence comes from Armatimonadota bacterium, assembly GCA_012961305.1. GTDB lineage: Bacteria > Armatimonadota > UBA10988 > UBA10988 > DTZQ01 > DTZQ01. Next base: position 9,636 of record DTZQ01000406.1, read on the forward strand.
AGGGGTTGTCGAAGGGGCCTACTATTAGCCACTTGGTTATCGGGCGCAGGGGCCGGAGTACAGCCTCGGCTCGCTCAGGCTCCCCCAGAGCATCGTAGGCTTCGCTGAGGAGGAACCGCAGGACGACAGGAAACCGTTGGTCAGAGGTGGCTGTGGTTGACAGTTTCTCCGCCCAGGTGACGAACTCCCGGTAGCGACCTACGGTGCGGGCAGCGTCGAAGGCCAAAAAGAGGTAAACCTGGGCTTCGGTCTCCGAAGCAGTCCGTTCCAGGGCTTGTCGCCAGGCTTCCCAGGCGGCAGCATCGTCTCCGGCCAGCGAGTACACCCAACCCAATCCGCGCCAGGCCTTTGCAGCAGTCGGTTGCTTTTCGGTCGCGGCTGCGAAGGCCGCTTGCGCTCCCACCAAATCGTTGTCCCGTAGCAGAATCCAGCCTTTGTCCACTGCGTTTCCAATCTGCAGCCCCTCCACCCCGATGCAGCCACCGCCC